>NZ_JBFUHV010000043.1:0-59671 GCF_056402215.1 Rhodococcus sp. P4_B6
GTCCTGTTCTATCTGGTCCTGTTCTATCTGGGTGGTCTGGGCAATTATCGTGCGGTCCTCGCCGACGTCACCGCCGATGGCTACCGCGGCTTCGAGTCCGCGGACACGATCGCGGCCTGACACCGTTCATCACCACACAGGAGAACGCCCATGGGTGTGTACACCACCACCGACCCGGTCACCGGGGACCAGAACGCGCAATACCCGGAGATCACGGACACGGAGCTGGACGACCTCATCGGACGGAGCACCACGGCCTACCGCTGCTGGCGGACCGCTCCGCTGGAGCGGCGCCGCGCCGTCCTCACCCGGGCCGCCGAGATCCACCGGGAACAGGCCGACGAGCTGGCCAAGCTCCTCACCCTGGAAATGGGCAAGCCGATCGCGCAGGCCCGAGGCGAGGTGGAGCTGGTGGCCTCGATCTACCAGTACTACGCCGACCATGTGGACGACTTCATGGCGGACGAGCCCCTCGACATCACGGGATCCGGCACGGCCGTCGTCCGCACCGAGCCGATCGGCCCGCTCGTCGGGATCATGCCGTGGAACTACCCCTTCTACCAGGTGGCACGCTTCGCTGCCCCGAACATCGCTCTCGGCAACACGATCATCGTCAAGCACGCCCGGAACTGCCCCCAGTCCGCCCTCGCCATCGAACGGGTCCTGACCGAGGCCGGTCTGCCCGCGGGCGTCTACCTCAACGCCTTCATCTCTTCGGCGCAGGTTGCCAACGCCGTTGCGGATCCCCGCGTCCAGGGTGTGTCGCTGACCGGATCCGAGAAGGCCGGGTCCGCCGTCGGCGAGATCGCCGGCAGGCACATGAAGAAGTGCGTGCTGGAACTCGGTGGCTCGGACCCGTTCATCGTGCTCGCCGACGCCGATGTCGACGCCGCGGCGGCCGCCGCCGTCATCGGCCGCCTCGGCAACGGCGGGCAGGCCTGCACCGCGTCGAAACGGTTCCTCGTGGAGGAACGGGTGTACGACGAGTTCGTGCGGAAATTCGTCGACGGGATGTCCGGCTGGCAGCCCGGCGACCCGACCAGCCCCGAGACCAAGCTCGGACCGATGGCGTCGAACTCGGGAGCCGAGGAGCTGGACGAGCTTGTCCAGGAAGCGATCTCACACGGAGCCGAAGTGCTGTTGGGCGGTGGGCGGCCGGAGGGGGCCTACTACCCGCCCACCGTCCTGACCGGCGTCACACGCGAGATGCGCGCCTTCGACGAGGAACTGTTCGGTCCGGTGGCGGTCGTCCACCGCGTCGGCTCCCTGGACGAGGCGATCGAACTGGCCAACGACTCCCCGTTCGGGCTTTCGTCGAGCGTGTTCACCTCGAGTCCGGAGAAGGCCGACCGCGTCGCCGCGGAACTCGAGACCGGCATGGTGTGGATCAACAGCACCAGTAAGAGTTCGCCCGACCTCCCGTTCGGCGGCGTCAAGGGATCCGGCGTCGGCCGCGAGCTGGCCCGGTACGGTTTCAACGAGTTCGCCAACAAGAAACTCGTGCGAAACCCACAGGGACAGAAGTAATTCAGTCGTGGATGGGAGGCGCTCCGATCATTCCGGAGCGCTTCCCCCCGGGGCTGCGAACGAGGGGAGCAGCGTGGCGACGAGCCGCTTTCCGAATCCGTCGTCCATGGGCGAGCCGCTCGCTACGCGACGTATCGTTTTTTGCACATCATCCACACTTTCAGACCCGCTCACGAGGAATACTCATGTCCACAGATCGCTACCAGCGCGGCCTCGACCGCATGATGGAGCTCGTCTCCACCGACCACGTCAACACGTTCGACCACGTCAAGCTCGTGGAGTCCTACAAGAGCCTGGACGCGGACCTGTCCGACTACATCGTCTCCTTCGCCTTCGGCGACATCTACTCCCGCAATGGCCTCACCCAGCAGGAGCAGACGATGGTGACCATCTCCACGCTCGTCGCCCTGGGTACCGAACCCCAGTTGAAGCTGCACATCAACACCGGCTTCAACGTCGGCCTGACCAAGGAGAAGATCGTCGGAGCCCTGATCCACTGCATCCCCTACATCGGGTTCCCGCGCGTGCTCAACGGCCTGACCCTCGTCAAGCAGGTCATGGCGGAGCGCGGCCTCACCGAGGGCTGAGAGGCTGCCGCCCGGCACTTCTCACATACATCTCACACCCGAGGAACGTTCATGCACTTGATAATTGGGCTCGGACCCATCGGCGGAAACATCGGAGCACACCTCGCCCAACTCGGGCGGGAAGTGTACGGCTACGACTTCGACGCGGAGCGCGTCCGCGAGTGGTCGGAGGAGACCCAGTCACCGGCCGGCAGCGACCTGGCAGCTCTGGACTGGCCGTCCGTGGACAGCGTTCACGTCGCCGTGCGGCTGGCGGACCAGGTGTCGTCCGTCTTCGCGGCGCTCCGGGAGCACACCACGCGGCCGCTGACCGTTTTCGTCCACACCACGCTGGCGCCGGAAGACGCTCGGAAGATCATGCCCTCGGCCCCGGACGACTGGCGCGTCTTCGAAGCCCCCGTGTCGGGCGGCCCCCAGGGTGCGCGCCGAGGTTCGATGACCATCTTCCTCGCCGGACCCGACACCACCCCCGCCGAGGACCGACTGCTGGACGACATCTCCGGCCGCGTGTTCCGCATGGAGTCCTACGGTCAGCCGGCCCTGGTGAAACTCCTCAACAATGCGCTGGCCACCTATAACCTGGCCGCCACCGCACGGATGCTCGATCTCGCGGAGAATCTCGGCACACCTGCCGCGGGCCTCCTCGAGGTGATCGGGGTATCGACCGGCCAGAGCTGGATGAGCGACAATCTCGTCGATGTCCAATACGACCTGCTGCTCAAGGACGTCGAGCTGCTCCGCGGCGAAATCGGTGCGCTCCCATCGGGAGATCTCGACGACAACGTCGAACACGCGATCCTGCGGGCGCGTGCACTACTGGGCGCCCGCTAGGTTCGTCTCCCACCGCCACGACGGTCGGTGGAGGGCTGAGGGGTTAGGTCACGCAGGGCACCAGACAGGGGTGCGCCCGCCGGCAGGGGGCGCTATTGTTTGTTTCGGCGATGGATCTCCGCCGAGACACTCCCGCGAAGGGGTTGTCTGAACCGCCCCAGCCCGGGGCTGATGGCTCCTTTCCCTGATGTGGAAGGAGCATGTCCGTGCACGGTCACCACGATCCGAATCCGACGCTGCCGATCGATCCCGATACCGCACCCCGCACGCCGGGGCCGCTGCATGTGCGCCCCGCGGCCATTGCCGCCGTCGGCGTAGGAGGACTCCTGGGAACACCGGTGCGCTATTACCTCGGGGTGTGGTTCCCCACCGTGGCGGGTGGGTGGCCGGTCACCACGTTCACGATCAACATCGCCGGGGCGCTCCTGCTCGGGTGGCTGCTCGAGGCGTTGACCAGGCTCGGCCCGGACACCCGGTGGCGCCAGCGGACCCGCCTGTTGGTGGGGACCGGGGTGCTCGGCTCGTTCACCACCTACAGCACCCTCGCCGTCGATACCGACCTGCTCCTGCGTGGTCACCAGTGGTGGCAGGCCGGCACCTACGCGGCCGGCAGCGTGCTCGCTGGTCTGGTGGCTACCGTCGCCGGGATCGCGGCCGGTGCCCGGATCCGGTCGCGGCGGGCGGAGGCTGCGCAGTGATCGCCGTGTGGATCGCCTGCGCCGGCGGTCTCGGCGCCATCGCCCGGTTCGTGCTCGACGGGGCGATAAGGCACCGGAAGGCGTCGGAGTTCCCCTGGGCGACAGCGACGATCAACGTGACCGGGTCCCTGTTACTGGGCTTCGTCGTCGGGTTGGTGCTCTTCGCCGATGTGTCGCATCAGGTGCAGTGGATCGTCGGTGTCGGGTTCTGCGGTGGGTACACCACCTTCAGCACCGCCAGTTTCGAGACCGTCCGGCTGATCCAACGGCAGCAGTATCTGACAGGGGCAGCGAACGCTGTCGGCACCCTGCTGGTGACGATCGTCGCCGGTGGTATCGGCCTCGCTCTGGCCTCGGTGTGAGGAGAGGATGATGACCAAGAAGGAAAACCACGACGTCGCCCGAGACAATCTGCGGGACTGGCGCACTCCGCTGCGGGTGGACGGACCCGCTGCACCGACCGCCGCGGTGTGCCATCTGGTGGTCGGCTTCGACCGACACCGGGCGAGCCACGCCGCCCTGACCTATGCGATGGACCTCGCCGGCCGACTCGGGGCGTTTCTGCATGTCGCTCACATCGTTGATATCGACGACATGCCCGTCGAACCCGACCGCGACGACTGGGAGCAGCGCTTCGCTGACGCCGTCGAATCCGAGCGCCGTGAGGCCTGCACCATGCTGGGCACGCTGCCCGGCAATTGGGCCTACTACTCCAGGGAAGGGAACCCGGCACAGCTGCTGACCACGATCGCCGAAGCCAACGACGCCCTGATGATCATCATCGGCACCTCCCGCGGCGGAGCGATGTCACTGCTGGAACGGTTCCTCGGCGAATCGGTGTCCGGTGCCCTGGTCCACCACGCCCGACGACCGGTGCTGCTCGTACCGACCTGAACGGTAAGGGGCGGCCGCCGAGCAGGGTGAAGGTGGCCGCGGCATTGCCGAGCCGCCGTCATCGTGAGGTGAGCCGGATGACCGGGTACTGACGATCGGATTTGCTCTGGTACTTCGCGATGCGGGGCTGGGCGGCGGCGATGCGCTGCCAGGCCTGCTCACGGTCGGCGCCCTCGAGTTGCTGCGGGACGACGGAGGCGGCGTCGCTGCCGGGCAGTTCGATCGACACCTTCCCGGGGTGCGCCATCAGGTTGGCGTGCCAGTCGGGATTCTGGCTCCCCCCGCCCGACGCGACGACCAGCCGGGCGTCGTCACCGTCCGGGAACCACGCCAGGGGTGACTGCCGCGGTTGACCGCTCCGGCGGCCCACCGTGTTGAGGATCAGCACGTCCATGCCCATGAACTGGCCGTGGCCGCGTCGGATCTTGCGGTTCATGCGGGCGTTCATCTTCCGCTGCATCCACCGCGAAAATGCACCCGGCGTACCCGGCTTGCGCTTGTCTGCTCGGTTGTTCGTGGTCATGTGCTCTCTCCCATCGGTCCAGCCGTCGTGTTCCGATAATGACGCTACGGGCGGTCCGGTGAGCGGCGCTTCTCGATTCCTGATCGATCCGAGGCGGGCACTCGGATGAGTGCCCGCCTCGTCACACCTACCGCAGCGGCGGTGCGATCACGCCGTCGACGAGCGGCGAATCGTAGGGCTGCTTCGTGGTCCGTTCGAGGAACTCCTCCTTCGCGAGCTTCAGCAGGGTCGCGTCGGTGAGGAGATTCATCGCCGATCCGGCCATGACCTTGGCGGCGTGGACCATGCCCTTGTGTGCGGCGGGGAGCTTCCCCTGCGCGACCAGTTGCCACGAGTGCGCGGGCGTGCCGCGGCTGACGCAGGCGGTGGTGCACTGCACGGTGGGAGTGACCCAGCTGACGTCGCCGACGTCCGTCGACCCCGTGAGCACTCGCCGGGGCGCGCCGGCGTCGAATGTGATCACGCCGTCGTGCAGTGGGCTGTCACCCTCTTCGATTCGGGTACCGAACATGTCGAGCGGCTTGTCGGTGAGAAACTGCCGCGCCGTGGCGAGGTCCTGCTCGTCGAATGGCACCGGTCCGAGTTCGAGGAGCGTGTCCTGCATCGACGTTTCCAGCACCGTGTTGCCGAGAAGGTTCGAGGAGCCCCCGTCGACCTCGATCTCCACCGTGGTTTCGGTCATCAGGGCGGCGCCCTCGGCGATCTTGCGAACCCGCTCGAACAACGCACGCATCTCCCGGACATTCGGTGCCCGGACGACGTAGTACGCCTCGGCGTACGGTTGGACGACATTCGCCGAGCGGCCGCCGCCATCGAGGATCGCGTAGTGGATGCGGCAGTCGGAGAGCATGTGCTCGCGCAGGAAATTGACGCCCACGTTCATCAGTTCGAGTGCGTCGAGCGCGCTGCGACCGAGTTCCGGTGACGCCCCGGCATGGGAGGCGAGGCCCGTGAAACGCACGTACGACTGCATGTACGCGAGACTGTGGTCGCGCTGCACGAGGGTGCTGTCGCCCGGGTGCCAGCAGATCGACGCATCGACGTCGTCGAATGCGCCTGCCGCGACCATGAAGGTCTTCCCGGCCGCGGCTTCCTCGGCCGGGCACCCGTAGTAGCGGACGGTCCCGGGCAGTCCGTTCTTCTCCAGGTAGCGCTTGACGGCGGTGGCGGCGAGGAGGGAACCGGCGCCGAGGAGGTGGTGACCGCAGCCCTGGCCGTTGCCTGAGGTGTTGGCCGGGTCCGGGGTGCGTTCCGGGTTGCCGGACTCCTGGCTGAGGCCGGCGAGTGCGTCGTATTCGCCGAGGACGGCGATGACGGGTTCACCGGAACCGGCTTCCGCGCTGAACGCGGTCGGCACACCGCCGATCGCCGGGGTGATGCGGAATCCTTCCGCGCGTGCCAGCTCGATGTGCCGTTCTGCTGATGCTGTTTCTTCCCAACGTAATTCGGGGTCGTCCCAGATGGCATCGCTGAGTGCGGTGTATCGGGGTGCGAGCTCGTCGATCAGTCGGGCGAGGTCGTGGGTGGTGCTCATGTTCGTCCTATCCGTCGAAGGAGATGTCGATGGGTGATCAGTCGAGGGAATTCCACTGCGGTGTCGCCTCGGGGCCGCGGTGTGCCTCGTACCACGCGGCGACCTGAAGAACGGTCAGGTCCCGCCGTCGATCGGCGGCGATCTGCAGGCCGATCGGCCGTCCGTCCTTCGAGAAGCCGCAGTTGATCGACGCGGCGGGGGTGCCCGCGGCGTTGAACGCGGACGTGAAGTTCGCCGGGCCGGCGAACTCGGTCATCATCCGGCTCTCCGCGGGTCCGGCGAGGATGCCGGAGGTGGGCGACAGGACGGCGTCGTAGCGTCCGAGCATGTTCACGGTCTCCTGTACGAACGGCCCGATCGAGTCGTACGCCTGGATGAGCTCGAGGGAGGACAGCGAGTCGATGCGCGAGACCGCAGCGACCATCTCCTGATCGGCCCGGCTCAGATCGTCGACGATGTTCTTGTCGTTCATCTGCGCCCACAGATGCGCGGTGAAGAACGGGATGAATCCGGTGCTCAGGTAGTCCCGGGACAGATACGGCTCGACGGTCTCCACCTGTGCGCCCGCTGCCTCGAACACGGCGACGGCCCGGCGTATCGCGGCGACGATCTCGGGGTCGGCGGTCTTGCCCTCCACCGGGCCGAAATTGACGCCGAGGCGGAGCCCGCGGATGTCGACGTCCAGGTCGGTCCAGTCGATCGATTCGTCGGGGAGCGAGGTGTGGTCGCGGGAATCGGGGCGGGCGATGAGCGCCATCGTGTGGGCGGCGTCGCGAACGGTGCGGGTGATCGGGCCCGCGCAGCGACCGAGATAGGTGTCGTTGATCGGGACGCGCCCGTAGGACGGTTTGAAACCGAACGCGGCGTTCATCGCGGCGGGTATGCGGATCGACCCGCCGATGTCGGTGCCGATGTTGACCGGCGCGTAGCCGAGTGCGGCGGCGACGGCCGCACCGGAGGACGAGCCGCCCGTGTTCCAGGCAGGATTCCAGGCGTTGCGCGCGATGCCGTGCCGGGACGACACCCCGGATCCGAGCCCGCTGAAATCGGGCATGCTGGTGCTGGCGACCACCACCGCGCCCGCCTCCTGCAGGCGGTCGACGACGGGCGAGTTCTCCGTTGCGATCACCGGTTCCCGCGCGGCGGTTCCGTACGACTGCGGCAGACCGGCTTTCGCGGTGTTCTCCTTGATCGTCACCGGGATTCCGTCCAGCGGGCCCAGTGCGGCGTCGCTGCGCCACCGCTCGCCGCTGCGCCTGGCGGATTCGCGGGCCTCGTCCGCGTCGATCACATAGACCGCACGGTGCGTGTCGTCCTTGGCGGCGATGCGCGCAATGGTCGACTCCAGTGCGTCGAGGGGTGTCAACGATCCGCCGGCGAAGGCGTCGTTCAGTTCGGCGACGCTGCGTCCGGCGATTGTCTGGTCGGGCATGGGTATTTCCTCTCGTTCGAATGACGTGACGTGATCAGGCGGGTGCCGGCTCGTTCTCGCCGGCAGGCGGTGCGGGGGTCTCGGAGGCGGTCCGCGGGCGGCGCGAATCGAGGAACGGGGACAGGACGGCGATGCCGATGCAGAGGGCGGCGCAGATCGCCCAGACGGTGGCGTACGAGGTGAACGACGAGATCGAACTCGTCTTCTCACCGACGGTCACCGACGTGACCAGTGATGACATCAGCAGGGCGAACATCGCGCCTGCAATCGATCCCGCACCCGTTCGGGAGCTGTTGTAGACGCCGGAGGCGATTCCGACCGAGTCTTCGGGAGCGCGGCTGACGATGATCGCAGGTACGACGCCGGCGAGCGTTCCGATGCCGAATCCCAGCAGGAACAACCAGATCGAGAAGGTGAGCACGCCGTCGTGGGAGACGATCATCGCCGCATACGCGGCTCCGCTGACGAGGGCGCCGAATGCGACCGCATAACGGGGTGTCAGTGCGCGAGCGATCCGGTCGCTGATCGTCGAGGCGATGAAGGCGCCGGTGGCGGTGATCGACAGCAGGAGACCCGCGATCGTGGCCGACACGCCCAGGCCGTATCCGTACGCATTCGGGTCGGCCCTCGAGAACAGCGAGATGGGCGCCTGGGAACCGAACGACTGGGCTCCGAGCAGTGCGGCGATGAGCATCGGGAGAACCAGCCGGCCCTTCGTCAGGACACGAAAGTCGATGAGGGGATTGACCGTTCGATTCTCGACGACCGCGAACGCGACCAGGGTGGCCGCACCCCCGGCGACGAGGACGACGATCAGTGGGCTTCCCCACCCGATGGCGTTGCCGTTGGACACCCCTCCCAGGACCATGAGCAGACCGGCGGACAGCAGTGCCGCCCCGGCCCAGTCGATCCGCCCCGCACTGCGAACGGTCGTCTCCCGCACCAGGAAATGGGCGACGGGAATGCAGAGCGCCAGCATGATTCCGGGAACCAGCAGCACCACCGTCAGGTTGTCGATTCGGGTCATGAACCAGCCGGCGACGAAACCACCGACGATCACACCGCCGGTGAGTGCCCCGATCAGGTGGCCGATGTTGCGCCCCGCCCGGTCGGGAGCGCGGTGCCGGACGATGGCGAATTCCAAAGGCAGGAAAGCGATCAGCGGGGCCTGCAGGGCGCGGCCCGCGAGAAGCACGGCGAACGACGGAGCGAACGCGACGACGAAGGATCCTACGGCCACCGCCGCTGCGGACGCCACGAGCATCCTGCGGTGGCCGTACATGTCACCGAGCTTGGCGATGATCGGAACGCAGGCCACCGATGCGAGCAGGAAGATCGCATTCACCCAGTTCAGCGCTGCCGCCGAGGTTCCGTGTTCTTGTCCGATGCTCGTGAGGAGCGGGGGATACCACCCCTGCAGCAGACCGCTGCCGAACTCCATGACGATCAGAAAACCGACGGCCGCGGACGTTCCGGTGGTCCGCCTCGTGCCGGTGTGTGGCGCAGTGCTCATATGTTCCTCCAGCAGAAACCGTGTGGTGGCCGTATCCTCAGCTGGATTGAAATCCGATAGGTAAAATGTCAGGAATTGATGCAAAGTGACGTCACCGAATCAGGATTCTCTGCGGAGAGACGCCGATCTACGGCTGATTCATGCACTGCAACTCGAGCCGCGGGCGTCGTGGACCGAACTGGGTAGGGCTCTCGCGACCGATCCGGTCGCCCTCGCCCGGCGCTGGGCCAGGATCACCGAAGAGGGGCTCGCGTGGATCAGCGGGCAGCGTCGTCACTTTCCCGCCGTGGCCGTCGTCGAGATCGAATGCGCGCAGGGAAAGGCCGCCGAGACCGCATTTCTGCTCGCCGACGAAGAAATCGTGCGCACCATCGATCACACGTCCGGTGGGCGCGATCTCGTCGCCGTGGTCGCGGGACCGGACCTGGAGTCCTTGTCGGCGTTCGTCATCGACCGGCTGGGGGATCAGCGTCTGATCACCCACGCCCGTACCCACCTCGTCACCGAGATCCTCGTGGAGGGCAGTGTCTGGAGGTTGAACGCACTCTCCGACGAAGAAGCGCAGCGGGTCCCCGCGGCCAAAGCACCGCGGCCGCGTGCCGCCCGGCAGGTTCCCGCCGACCTTCAGGAGGTCGTCATCCGCGCGTTGTACCGCGACGGCCGGACCCCGGCCGGTGACATCGCCGCGAAGGCCGGCGTCAGCACCCAGCGAGTTGCCGACGCCATCGCCACGATGCGCCACTCGGGTGACCTCGTCCTCCGGACGGACGTCGCGCGCAGCTACACCGGGTGGCCGATCAACGCCTGGTACTTCGTGCAGGTGCCTGCGTCGTCCATCGACCGGCTCCGGTCGACGCTGTCCCGGCTCGCGGAAGTCCGGCTCGCGGTGACCACCGCGAGCCGGTACAACCTCCTCATGACCCTGTGGGTGCGAGACCTGGCCGACGTCAACCGTTTCGAAGCCCTACTCGAGAAGGTCCTCGCCGGCGCCCGCATCGCCGACCGCGCCGTCGTCATCCGCCCCGCGGTGCACTCGGGGCGCCTGCTGGATGCCCGGGGATTCGTCACCGGGCTGTCCACACTGCACGACGACCCGGCCTAGAAATTCACCCGACCTTGCACGCCGTTCGCAGCAGTCGCACCCGCGACTGCTGCGAAACTAGTTGTCCAGCAACGGCTGAACGTCAGGTGAGCGGGACGGTCCAGATGATCGCGGGCATGTCCTCGGCCCTGCGCTCCTGCCGCTGTTCACGCTGACGATCGCGGGTCCGGTCGTCGTTGCTGCCGGGGATGTCGTGGCCGGTGTCGGGGGCGGCCACTGCTACGACCGTGTGGTCGGCGACCGGGGTGACCGCACCCGCGGCGCCGATGGGAAGGACGCCGAGAGCAGCCGCGGCCACCACCACGGTGACGATCCGCTTCCGCAGCGAGCCGCGGTGGGTGCGTCGGGCGTCCTGGTGCGAATGTGTGGCATTCATGGTCTGAATTCCTGTCCGAGTGCCGCAAACCCAGCGTTCACAGCTACTCGAACGGTGTCCGCGAGGGCGCGAAACGTTACGCCCCGCCGGACATTATTTTTTGCAGGAACTCTCCCGCCGCTAGCGCCACTCCCGGAACGCGTCGAGCAGACGGTCGCGCAGCGCCGGATCGAGCTCCTCCGGGGGCAGCGTGCCGAGGGTGTGCACCGTCTGCTCGATCTGCTCCAGATAAGTGGCGCAACCCGAGCACTCGCCGAGATGGGTCTCGAATCGGGCCCGGGCGTCGGGATCCATGTCGTCCTCGAGGTACGCCGTGACCAGTTCGACGAGGTCCTGGCAGTCCATTTCTCACGCTCCCGTTCCGAGATAGTCCTCGAGGGCCTGACGCACGTGTGCGCGACCCCGGTGCAGCAGCACCCGCTGATTCGCCGCGGTGATCGACAGCATCGCGGACACTTCCGCGGCGTCGTAGCCGAGGACGTCTCGCAAGACGACCACGATGCGCTGGCGGTCGGGAAGGTGCTCGAGTTCGCGGCTCGCGACGTCGAGGACCTCCGCACCGAGGACCGAACCCTCGGGAGACTCCGGCCAGCTGGTCGGGGGAGTCGCCCAGTGGTGTGGATCCTCCGGTGCCGTCCTCGGCAGGAACCGGCCAGGGTCCACGGTGGGGCTGCCCGTGAAGGCGGCCAGTTCGGCGTCGGAATCGTGCCGGTCCCGGACACCCCGCTTCTTGGCGATGTTGACGAGGATCCGGAACAGCCAGGTTCGGAGCGTCGAGCGGCCCTCGAATCGGTCGATGCCCTGCAGCACGGCGATCCAGGTTTCCTGGACGACGTCCTCCGCGACCTCGGCGCTGGCCACATAACCCCGCGCCACACGCAGCATCATCGGCGTGTGCCGGTCGACCAGTTCGGCGAAAGCTGACTCGTCGCGCGCCCGCAACGAATCGACGAGGCGCTGCTCGTACGAGGTGTCGATCTCCGTCATCCGCTCCTCCTCGGTGATCGAGGTGCTCCGGAAGCGTGGCCGCGTGAGACGGCCGGATGACATACAACCTTACTGACCTCGGCCACAGCCGTCGATCGGTCCGCGCCCGATCGTGTGGTGGGTAGGGCCGAACGGCCCTGTCTTGACCGCACGGTGCGGGGAAGACTCGATTCGGAGGGGTGGTGGCGGTCCGCGGCGATCGGCAACGGTCGCTGCGGCCCGGGTCCCCACGGACCACCCGACCCGGCAATCCCGAAAGGGCGGCGCATGAACGTTCGGCGAACTCCGCAGGCGCGTTCGGAAAGCTACTGGGAGGAACTCGGTTCAACGGAGGCCCGTCACGTCGGCGGCGCCGAGCGGGACCGGCTCCCGGCGGCGCACGAACACGTCTCGCTCGTCGACCACTGCCGAGTTGACCCGCGAGGGTAGGCAACTGTCGCTCGACGTGGCACGATTTCGTAGGTGTCCAGCAGCCCTGCCCCGGCGCACTACCTGCGCGACCTCGCGCGCCTGCGCCGCGTCCGCGACCGGATCGACCGGGAGTATGCACAACCGCTGGACGTGGACGCGCTCGCCCGCGGCGTGAACATGTCGTCCGGGCACCTCAGCCGCCAGTTCCGGCTCGCCTACGGAGAGTCGCCGTACTCGTATTTGATGACGCGGCGCATCGAGCGTGCGATGGCGCTGCTGCGCCGCGGCGACCTCAGCGTCACCGAGGTCTGTTTCGCGGTCGGCTGCGCGTCGCTGGGCACGTTCAGCACGCGCTTCACCGAGTTGGTCGGCGTGCCGCCCAGCACCTACAAGCGCGACGCGGAGCAGGCGACGGCGGGCATACCGTCGTGCGTCGCGAAACAGGTCACCAGACCGATCAGGAATAGAGAAGCGCCGGTCGCCGAGCCGCACTTATCGTGATGGTCATGGACATCACCATTCACCAGACCTACCTCCCACAGGACGATCCGGACGCCGCGCTGGGCTTCTATCGCGACATCCTCGGTTTCGAGGTCCGCAACGACGTCGGATACAACGGACTGCGGTGGATCACCGTTGGCCCCGTCGGCCAGCCCGGCACCTCCATCGTCCTGCACCCGCCTGCCGCCGACCCCGGGGTCACCGACGAGGAACGCCGGACCATCGTCGAGATGATGGCGAAGGGCACCTACGCCGCCATCAACCTGGCGACCAAGGACCTCGACAGCACCTTCGAGAAGCTGCAGGCCGGCGACGTCGAAGTGGTGCAGGAGCCGACCGACCAGCCGTACGGGATCCGCGACTGCGCATTCCGCGACCCCGCGGGCAACATGGTCCGCATCCAAGAGTTGCGCTGAGTTCGAGCAAGTCGACCGACGGAGACCGTGAACGCGGCTCCGCCCGAACAGATGGAGACACGATGAGCATGGCCACGGAATCGGAGTCGCCTGAGCTGCATCTTGCCGACAGTCACGACCTGATCCGCGTGCACGGTGCGCGCGAGAACAACCTCAAGGACATCAGCGTCGAGTTGCCGAAGCGCCGGCTGACGGTGTTCACCGGGGTGTCCGGCTCGGGCAAGAGTTCGCTGGTGTTCGCCACGATCGCCGCGGAGTCGCAGCGGATGATCAACGAAACGTACAGCGCGTTCGTACAGGGGTTCATGCCGACGTTGGCGCGACCCGACGTCGACGTGCTCGACGGTCTGACGACGGCGATCATCGTCGACCAGGAGCGGATGGGCTCGAACCCCCGCTCGACCGTCGGCACCGCCACCGACGCCAACGCGATGCTGCGGATCCTGTTCAGCCGCCTCGGGAAGCCGCACATCGGTTCGCCCCAGGCGTTCTCCTTCAACGTCGCGTCGATCTCCGGCGCGGGCGCGGTCACCATCGAGCGCGGGGGCCAGCAGACGAAGGAGCGGCGCAGTTTCAGCATCACCGGCGGCATGTGTCCGCGGTGTGAGGGCCGGGGATCGGTCACCGATTTCGACCTGACTGCGCTGTACGACGACAGCAAGTCGCTGAACGAGGGCGCGCTGACAATTCCCGGCTACAGCATGGAGGGCTGGTACGGCCGCATCTACCGCGGCTGCGGCTTCTTCGACCCGGACAAGCCGATCTCGAAGTTCACCAAGAAGCAGTTGCAGGACCTGCTCTACAAGGAGCCGACCAAGATCAAGGTCGAGGGCGTCAACATCACGTTCGAGGGCCTGATCCCGAAGATCCAGAAGTCGTTCCTGGCCAAGGACGTCGACGCGATGCAGCCGCACATCCGCGCGTTCGTGGAGCGGGCGATCACGTTCGCCACCTGCCCCGATTGCGACGGCACCCGGCTCAGCGAGGGTGCGCGATCGTCGAAGATCAAGGGGAAGAACATCGCCGACGTCTGCTCGATGCAGATCAGCGACCTCGCCGACTGGGTGCGGAGCCTGAAGGAACCGTCGGTGGCGCCCCTGCTCACCGGGCTGCAGCACCTCCTCGACTCGTTCACGGAAATCGGCCTGGGCTACCTCTCGCTCGACCGGCCGTCCGGCACGCTGTCCGGCGGAGAGGCGCAGCGCACGAAGATGATCCGCCACCTCGGCTCTTCGCTCACCGATGTCACGTACGTCTTCGACGAGCCGACCATCGGCCTGCACCCGCACGACATCCAGCGGATGAACGGCCTGCTGCTGCAACTCCGCGACAAGGGCAACACGGTGCTCGTCGTCGAGCACAAGCCGGAGGCGATCGCGATCGCCGACCACGTCGTCGATCTCGGCCCGCGCGCAGGCACCGAGGGCGGCGAGGTGGTGTTCGAGGGCACCGTCGAGGGTCTGCGGGCCAGTGACACGCTCACCGGACGGCACCTGGACGACCGCGCCACGCTGAAGTCGTCCGTCCGCGAATCGTCGGGGGCGCTGGAGGTGCGCGGCGCAGACACCCACAACCTGTGCGGCGTCGACGTCGACATCCCACTCGGCATGCTGGTGGTCGTGACCGGGGTGGCGGGCTCGGGCAAGAGTTCGCTGATCCACGGTTCGGTGTCCGACCGGGACGGCGTGGTGTCGATCGACCAGGGCGCGATCAAGGGTTCCCGGCGCAGCAACCCCGCCACCTACACCGGACTGCTCGAACCGATCCGCAAGGCGTTCGCGAAGGCCAACGGTGTGAAGCCGGCGCTCTTCAGCTCCAACTCCGAGGGCGCCTGCCCCACCTGTAACGGCGCCGGCGTCATCTACACCGACCTCGGCGTGATGGCCACCGTCGAATCCCCCTGCGAGGAGTGCGAGGGGAAGCGGTTCCAGGCGGAGGTGCTGGAGTACAAACTCGGCGGCCGGAACATCGCCGAAGTGCTCGCGATGCCGGTGGCCGAGGCCGAGGAGTTCTTCGGCGCCGGCGAGGCACGGATCCCGGCGGCGCACAAGATTCTGCAGCGGCTCGCCGACGTCGGACTCGGCTACCTCAGCGTCGGGCAGCCGCTCACCACGCTGTCCGGCGGCGAACGGCAGCGGCTCAAGCTGGCCACCGCCATGGCCGACAAGGGTGAGATCTACGTCCTCGACGAGCCGACCACCGGCCTCCACCTCGCCGACGTCGAACAGTTGCTCGGTTTGCTCGACCGGCTCGTCGACTCCGGCAAGTCGGTCATCGTCATCGAGCACCACCAGGCGGTCATGGCGCACGCCGACTGGATCATCGACCTCGGCCCCGGCGCCGGTCACGACGGCGGCCGGATCGTCTTCGAGGGCAGGCCGGAAGATCTGGTGGCCGCAGGCTCCACCCTCACCGGCGAGCACCTCGCGGCGTACGTCGGCTCCTGACCACGGCGTCGGCCCCCGGTGTGCCCACGGCAGCCGGGGGCCTTTCCGTGTGCCGGTCGCGCCGCGACTGTGACGCCCGCCACCGGATAGTGCCGAACCGAGACGTGCCCTGCCGAACAGAGACGTCATTACCCTCCCGTCGGTCCTAGCGTCACTTTCCGCCAGTGACCACAGACACGACAGGAGAGTGGAATGTCCGATCTCAATGCCGCGCTCGGCAAGGTTCTCGACGACGTCACCGCGGACGATGCGCCACGGGTACCCGGAGTGGTCGCGATGGTGACCGACCGCGACCGGACGGTGTTCGAGGGTGCGGCCGGCGTGCGGTCGGTCGCGGATGGCGAACCGATGACCACCGACACCGTCTTCGCGATCTTCTCCACCACCAAGGCGATCACCGGGACCACGGTGCTGCAGTGCGCCGAAGAAGGGCTGCTCGACCTCGACGCGCCCGCCCGCGAGTACGTTCCCGAACTCGGCGACATCCAGGTCATCGAGGGATTCGACGACCACGGCGACCCGGTGCTGCGGGCCCCGAAACGCGACATCACCACCCGGATGCTGTTGCTGCACACCGCCGGGTTCGGATACGCCTTCTTCGACGAGACCTACAACCGGCTGGGGGTGGAACACGACCAGCCCAGCGTGATCACGGCAAGCAGGGCGTCGCTGAAGACGCCGTTGCTGTTCGATCCGGGCACCAAGTGGCAGTACGGGACGAACATCGACTGGGCCGGTCAGGTGGTCGAGGCGATCCGCGGCAAGCGACTCGGTGAGGTGATGGCCGAGCGGGTCTTCGCACCGCTCGACATGCGTGACACGTCGTTCACCCTGACCGGGTCGATGGCGGCCCGGCGCGCGACGATCCACCAGCGCGAGGAGGACGGCCGGCTGACCCCACTGGATCTGGTGCTCCCGCAGGACCCGGAAATCCACATGGGCGGGCACGGCCTGTACTCGACGGTCGGCGACTACCTGAAGTTCCTGCGGATGTGGCTGAACGACGGCGACGCGCCCGGTGGACGAGTGCTGCGGGCCGACACCGTGCAGGCGGCCGTGTGCAACGGTCTGGAGGGTCAGGAGGTCGGGATGCTGCCGGCTGTGATTCCGTCCCTCACGAACGACGCCGAATTCTTTCCCGGACAGCGTAAGTCGTGGGCGTACACGTTCATGGTGAACGAGGAGGACGCACCCACCGGCCGTCCGCGGGGATCGCTCGGGTGGGCGGGGCTCGCCAACTCGTACTACTGGATCGATCGTCGCACCGGAATCGCCGGGTACTGGGCCACGCAGATCCTGCCGTTCGCCGACCCCGTCTCGTTCGGCGGCTACCTGGACTTCGAGACGGCGGCCTACCGGCACGCCCCGCTCGCGTCACCTGTCCAGGTCGGATAGTTTCCGTTCGAGCACGGTCCGCTCGCGCTCGTTGCCGCACAGCGTCACAGCGAGCTCGAGTTCGGTCCGCGCCTCGCCGGTGCGTCCCAGGCGGGTGAGCAGTTCGCCGCGAACACTGGGCAGCAGGTGCGAGTTCGACAGCGCCTGCGCGGCCACTAGTTCGTCCACGATCGGCAGCGCCGCGGCCGGTCCCTGGGCCATGGACACCGCCACCGCCCGGTTGAGGTCGACCACCGGTGACGGCGCCAGCCGGCCGAGTGCCTCGTAGACGAGGACGATCCGCTCCCAGTTCGTCGCGTCGACCGACGGCGCGACGGCATGGCATTCGGCGATCACCGCCTGCAGGCCGTAGGCGCCCAGGCCCCGGCCGACCTGTTCGGCGCGGGCGAGGGCGGCTCGTCCGCGCCGGATCGCGGAACGGTCCCATCGGTGGCGGTCCTGCTGCTCGAGCAGAACCGGCTCACCGTCCGGCCCGGTGCGGGCCGGGAACCGCGCCGCGGTCAGCTCGAGCAGCGCGAGCAGGCCGTGGACCTCGGGCTCGTCGGGTACGAGCCGGGTCAGCACCCGGGCGAGGCGTTGCGCCTCGCTCGCCAGGTCGAGGCGGATCAGGTCGCCGCCGGAGCTGGCCGACGACCCTTCCGTGAAGATCAGGTAGATCACGCTCAGCACCGAGCCGAGCCGCTCGGCCCGCTCCCCGGCGGGCGGCACCTCGAACGGCACCCGGGCCGCGCCGAGCGTCTTCTTCGCCCGGGTGATCCGGGCCTGCACAGTCGCGGTCGGGACGAGGAACACCTTCGCGATCTCGTCGCTCGTCAGACCGCCGACCACCCGCAGCGTGAGCGCCACCCTCGACTCCCGCGACAACACGGGGTGGCAGGAGATGAACATCAACGCGAGGATGTCGTCGTCGATCTGGTCCGGATCCCACAGCACGTCGCCGGTGCCGCGGGCCGCATCGGCGGGCGCGGGACCCGAGACGGCGCCGCCCTCGCCCAGTTCGTGGGCGAGGACGGCGTACCGCTCGTCGAGGGCGGCGCGCCGACGGAACGCGTCGATCGCGCGGCGGCGGCCGACGGTGAGCAACCATCCCGCCGGGTTGTGGGGAATGCCGTCGCGTGGCCAGCTCACGAGTGCCTCCGCCAGCGCCTCCTGGCCGAGGTCCTCGGCCAGCGCGAAATCGCAGGTGTACCGGGCGAGCGCACCGACGATCCGCGCCGACTCGATCCGCCAGACGGCGGCGACGGCCTCACGCCCGGTGTGGCCGCCGCCCGCCGACCCGCTCAGAGCTGGCCGGTCTCTTCGCGCCACGCCCGCTCCTTCTGAATCCACTCGTTGTCCTGCGGGAACTCGTCGATCGTGGTGACCCGGCGGATCTCCGCCTTCGAACCGGGACCGGCCATCGGGGCACGCTTCGCCCACTCCACGGCCTCCTCCTTCGATGCCACGTTGAGCATCCAGAAGCCGCCGAACAACTCCTTCGTCTCACCGTAGGGGCCGTCGGTCACCACCGGAGTCTCGGAGGAGTAGTCGACCACGACACCCGATTCGGGGTCGGGGTCCAGGCCCTCGGCGGCGAGCAGCACGCCCGCCCGGATCATCTCGTCGTTGAACTTGCCCATCGCGTCCATGATCTCGCCGAAGTCGGCGTCCTGGAATGCCGCGAAGGTCTCGTCCGTGGCGCGCATGATCAGCATGTACTTCATGGTTCGTCTCCTTGGATGTCGGGGCCCTCTTGGACCTTCTCATCCTCAGGTCGAACGGGGGGTGGCATGGATCGACACACCTTCAAAAAACCTTCACGTGAGTGGCAAAGAGTGCTCCCGCACTCTTTGCCACTCACGTATCCGGTCAGTGCAGGTGGCTGCCGCCGTTGATGTCGACGATGGTGCCGGTGAGGTACGCGGCGTCCTGGGAGGACAGGAAGGTGATGACCGCCGCCACCTCGGTGGTGGTCGCGACCCGGCCGAGGGGAATGTCGCGGCAGAGCGCGGCCTCCTGCTCGGCGGTGCTGCCGACCCGGATGCTGGTGTCGACCGCACCCGGGGTGACGGCGTTGACGGTGACCCCGCTGTCGCCCAGTTCCCGCGCGAGGGACTTGGTGAACCCGAGGACCGCGGCCTTCGCGGACGAGTACGGAACCTTCCCGAAGACGCCGCCGCCGCGCTGGGCGGAGACCGACGACATGTTCACCACACGCCCCCAGCCGTTGTCGATCATCGCGGGCAGGAATGCGCGGGTGACCAGGTAGGTGCCGGTGGCGTTGACCGCCATCACCTTGTTCCACAGTTCGAGCGTGGTCTCGAGGAACGGCACCGGCGACGTAATGCCGGCGATGTTCGCGAGCGCCCCCACAGCCGGGAGGTTTCCGCCGGCGACCTCGGCGGCGACGGCGTCGTGCGCCCGCTGGACCGACTGCTCGTCGGCGACATCGATGTCGTGACCGAACGCGGGGACGCCGAACTCGTTCCCGATCTCGGCGGCGACCTTCGCGGACTTCTCGCCGTCGAGGTCGAGGACGACGATCGCCCATCCCTCCTCGGCGTAGCGGCGGGCGGTGGCGAGACCGATACCGCGCTCGGAGGTGGCGCCGGTGACGACGGCGGTGCGCTGGATGGACGACATGATCGCTCCTCGTGTAGCTGGGATCGCGGGTCCCGGCCTGCGGTGGAGTGCAGGAAGCCGGTCGACGACGCGGTAGGTGACTGCCACCACAGTAAGTCGATCAACTGTTAACAGTCAACCGTCGGCGGATAACGGTTGACAGATGGACGTGGCTCGGATCACACTGTGAACACCGCACTGTTGACAGTCAACAAATCCGCGGCAATCGTAGAACCGGCAGCCCGAAGAGGAGTCCCCATGAGTACCGAAACACTCAGGATGCGAGGTCCTGTCCATGGCACGAAGGACGCCAGGCGCGTAGCGATCGGCTCCTCCGTGGGTGCCGTCATCGAGACCTACGACTTCATCGGGTTCGGCACCGCCGCGGCGCTGTACTTCGGTACGGCCTTCTTTCCCGGCGCGGATCCGGTCACCGGAACACTCGCGGCGTTCGCGACGCTCGGTGTCGGCTTCGCAGCGCGCCCGCTCGGCGGCGTGCTCGGTGGGCACCTCGGCGACAAGCTGGGCCGCAAGCCGGTGCTGGTGGCGTCGCTGATCGCGATGGGTCTCGCGACGTTCGCGATCGGCCTGCTGCCCACCTATTCGCAGGTGGGGCTGATCGCGCCGGTGCTGCTGGTTCTCGTCCGCGTCATCCAGGGCCTCGCCTTCGGCGCGGAATGGGGCGGCGCGATCCTGATGAGCTACGAGCACGCCCCCTGGAAATCCAAGGGCAAGTTCACCGGCATCGTGCAGGCCGGCTTCCCCGTCGGGCTGCTGCTGGCGAATCTGGTGTTCCTGTTCAGCGTGCACCTCGGCGGCGACTGGGCCTGGCGGGTGCCGTTCCTCGCCAGCATCGTCCTGGTCATGGTCGGCCTGGTCATCAGGTCGAAGGTGCCCGAGTCCCCGGTCTTCGAGGACGTCAAGAACGAAGGCGACATCGTCAAGTCGCCGGTGCTCGAATCCATCAAATACGACTGGCGAAACATCCTGCGCGGCATCGGTCTTCGAGTCGCCGAGACGGCGGGCTACGCGGTGTCGATCACGTACATGATCTCGTACCTGCACAACCAGGGTCTCGCCGGAAAGTCCGAAACCCTCGTCGCCCTGTGCATCGCGTCCGCGATCGGCATCTTCGCCACCGTCGCCTGGGCCCGGCTCACCGACCGCATCGGACGACGCCCCCTCTACATTGCGTCCTGCGCCTTTGCCGCACTGTTCGGAATTCCGATGTTCCTTCTGGTCAACACCGGTCTCTTCGTCCTGATCATCGCCACCATCGTGATCTCCTACGGCGTCTGCCAGAACTCGCTGGCGGGAGCGCAGGGTGCGTGGTTCCCCGAACTCTTCGACGCCTCGCGCCGTGCCTCGGGAGCGTCCCTCGCCTACCAGATCTCGGCGATGGTCTCCGGCTTCACGCCCTTCGTCACCACGCTGCTGTTCGTCTCCTTCGGCTGGTGGGGCCCCGCGCTGCTGTTCAGCACGTACGCCCTGATCGGACTGTGGGCGGCATTGATCACCAGGGAGACCTGGGGACCCACCGAACGTCGCCTCGCCGCCGAGGCCGCGGAGCGCGCCGATTCCAAAAGCGCCGACGCGCCGACGTCGACCGGCACCACGCCCACGATCCGCAAGGAAAAGGAACTCCTGTGACCATCACAACCGCCGTTACCGCGGCCGAAGACACGACCAGTGAAGCGTCGCGCATCGCGACCGTCGAACAGTTCGCCTACCGCATGCGGCACAACGTCATCGACATGGGTGAGGAACAGGGCCAGGGATACGTCGGGCAGGCGCTCGGGGCCGCCGACATCTTCGCCACCGTCTACGCCGACCGACTGCGTTACCGCGCCGACGATCCCGCGTGGGAAGGCCGCGACCGGTTCCTGCTCTCCACCGGCCACTACGCGATCGGCCTCTACGCCGCGCTCGCCGAGGCCGGAATCATCCCCCGCAGCGAACTGCAGACGTACGGCTCCGACGACTCCCGGCTGCCGATGTCGGCGATGTCCACGTACACCCCCGGCATGGAAATTTCCGGGGGCTCCCTCGGGCACGGACTGACCATCGCGGTCGGCATGGCCCTCGGTCTGCGGCACCAGAATTCGACGGCCCGCGTCTTCAACTTCCTCTCCGACGGCGAACTCGACGAGGGCTCGACGTGGGAGGCGGCGATGGGCGCGCACCACCACCGGMTCGGCAATCTCACCGCGATGGTCGACATCAACGCCCTCCAGGCCGACGGTGCGACCTCCACGGTGCTGAGCACCGAACCCGTGCACGACAAGTGGGCGGCTTGCGGCTGGCACGTCGAGCGCGTCGACGGCAACGACGTCACCGCCTTGGTGCGCGCATTCGACAACGCCGCGGCCGAATCCGACGGCAAGCCGTCGATCGTTCTCTGCGACACCCGCGTCGGCAAGGGCGTGCCCCTGCTCGAGACCCGGGAGAAGGCGCACTTCATGCGCATCGACGAACACGAGTGGCAGATCTGCCGCGACCAGCTCACCGCCGGCTTCGACAACAAGGACGCCTGACATGACCACCGCCGCCAGCAAGCCGAAGCTCAAGACCTCGGCCATGATCGCCTCGTTCGTCGACGAGGGGCAGAAGACCGCGTCCGCGCCGTTCGGGCACGCCCTCGTACAGGCTGCTCGGGAGAACGACAAGATCGTCGGGCTGTCCGCCGACCTCGCCAAATACACCGACATGCACATCTTTGCGCAGGAGTTCCCCGACCGCTTCTTCCAGATGGGGATGGCCGAGCAGCTTCTGCTCGGAGCCGCCGCCGGGATGGCCGAGACCGGCCTCGTGCCGTTCGCGTCCACGTACTCGGTGTTCGCCGCACGCCGCGCCTACGACTTCCTGTGCCTCGACATCGCCGAACCGAACCTCAACGTCAACATCATCGGCGGCCTCCCCGGCCTGACCACCGGCTACGGGCCCAGCCACCAGGCCACCGAGGACATGGCCATCTTCCGGGGCATCCCCAACCTCACCATCGTCGACCCGTGCGACTCGATCGACATCGAGCAGGCCGTCCCGCAACTCGCCGCGTCCGACGGTCCCACGTACCTGCGGTTGCTGCGGGGGAAGGTCGCGACCGTGCTCGACGAGTACGACTACACGTTCGAGCTGGGCAAGGCGAAGGTCCTCCGCGGCGGCAACGACGTCGTCTTCGTCACCAGTGGGCTGATGACGATGCGCGCGCTGCAGGCCGCCGATCGGCTGGCCGGGCACAACGTCGACGTCGCGGTCGTGCACACGCCGACGATCAAACCGTTCGATGCCGCGACCGTCCTGGCCGAGATCGACACCGACCGCCTGGTGGTCACGCTGGAGAACCACACCGTGATCGGCGGCCTCTTCGAAACCGTCGCGGCCGCCGTCGTCACGGCCGGACTCGGCAAGCGTGTCGTGCCGATCGCCCTCCCGGACGAGTTTCTCGACGCCGGCGCCCTGCCCACCCTGCACGATCGGTACGGCCTGAGCACCGACCGGATCGTCGCCAAGGTGCTGGACGAACTGGGATGACCTGCACGTACGGCCCTCGCCGCGGGTCCGGGGGCGAGGGCCGTACGATGGCTGTCAACAGGTTGCTGTCAACAGACCGCTGTCGACAGTCGATCGCCGACCCCACGGAGGCACCCATGGCCGGACAACCCGCCGCACTGCTCGGGCTGGAGAAGACCAGCCTCCGTCAGCAGGCCGTCGCCGCCCTGCGGGTCGCGATCACCAGTGGGGAACTGGCGCCGAGCAGCCCGCTCGTGGAGACGGAACTGTCCGAGATGCTGCAGATCAGCCGCGGCACGCTCCGCGAGGCGATGCGGCAACTCCAGCAAGAGGGCTTGATCTCCGCGGGTGCGCGGGGTCGCCTGTATGTGCGGCACCTCGATTCCAAGGAGATCCGCGACATCTTCGCTGTCCGCGCCGCCCTCGAGGCACTGGCGGTCCGGGAACTCGCCGGCCTGGCCGACCGCACCACCGCCATCGCGGAACTGCGCGCTGCCCTCGACGTGATGGACACCGCGGTCCTCGAGGCCCGCATCGAGGCCGACCTGAATTTCCACCGCACCATGTGTTCGCTGACCGGCAACGACACACTCCTGCACTCCTGGATCTCTCTCGAGGGATCCATCCGGATGTCGATCATGTTCGCCGGCCTCGACCGCGCCGTCGGCAACATGGACGTCGGCCGGCACAGCGCCATCGTCGACGCCATCGAAACCGGCGACGCCGACGAAGCGGCCAAAGCGATTCAGACGCACATGGACTGGGCCTCGGCGAATCTGGTTGCCTGACCCCCACGTGAGTGGCAAAGAGTGGCGGCGCACGCTTTGCCACTCACGTGGGGGTCACCCGGCCACGAACGCGGGTGCGGGCGCGGACGCGGGGGCGTCGAGGGTGGTCCACGACCGTCGGCGACCGTCGAGCGGCGTGCCGGCGAGGATGCGGGCCCGCCGGTGCTCGGGTTCGAGCAGCACCGTCGACAGGGTGGCCCAGCGCTGACCGAAGACCGCGTCCGGGGCGGGGACGCAGCACAGTTGGGGCTGCCCCGGATCGGAGTACAGGTACTCGACGAGGTGATCGGCGACGGCAGGCGCCGCGTACCGCTGCTGCCGGGAGGCGATCAGCCCGTAGCGGTCCTGGGAGTCGGGCTCGTACAGGCCGGCCTTCTCGCGGGCGGCGTTGGCCGGGTCGAGAAAGTGGTTGGTGTGCGTCAGGAATCCGTCCGTCGGGTGCAGGGCGGCGACGCCGACCGGGCTGACCTCGGCGCACGCGACGGTGTCGGGGTCGATCAGCGTCAGCGCGCCCGAGGTTGCGATCGGCGCCGAGCGCAGCAGATCGAGGGCCTCGTCGACGGTTCCGGCTTCACCGAGGACCGCCGCCGACAGGATGTGCACGGGCACCCCGGCCGGTGCGTCGTCGCGGTGGCCGAGGATGTTGAAGAACACGCCGAGGCCCGCACTGTTCATCCCGATCTTGCCGAGGATGCCGTGCTCGGTCAGCCCGACGTAGGCGTGGGGGGTTCCGCGCACCTGATGGGTGTGCCAGTACGGGTCGAGTTCCTGATGCCAGTCCCAGGTTTGGATCCCGAACGGCGCCGACGCGCGATCCGCGGGTGCGTAGGCGATGGTGGAGCACTCGCCGGGGCGGGCCGCGGTGGCCTGGGACAGGATCTCCGTGCGGCCGTTCAGTGCCATCACGTGCCAGGTTTCGAGCCCGGCGCCGACAGCGATGCCCTCGATCTCGTCGAGGTACCGGGGACCCCACGCCCCCAGGACATCCGCGAGACAGTGCGCACTGTCGCGGGTCCGGCTCTCGCTCACGCCGACCGTATCGAACAGGCGCAGATACAGTTCCACGGACGCGGGCAGGTCGGTGCGCAGCTGCGTGCCGCGGGCGACACCGCGTTCGCGCGGCCGGGTGTCGTCGACGCAGACGTGAGGGCGGGCAGTGGTGGATTCGGTCATGATCGTCCTCGTTATCCAGATGGTGTGAATAAAGCTGTGGAGCAATTGATCACAGAGGGTCAGCGGGTTCGGTACGAGCGCATCAGCACGACGTACAGCGCCGCGGACACGAGCAAACCGACCGGCAACGACAGGTCGACGCCGCCGACCGCGTTCGCGACGGGTCCGGTGTAGACCGGGGCGGCGACGCAGAGCGCGGCCGCGGCGATGCCGGTGAAGACGGCGACCGTTCCCGCCCAGTTGATCCCGCCGGTGTACCAGTAGGGGCTGCTGCTGGTTTCGTCGCCGAGCCCGAGGCCGTCGTAGCGGTTGCGGCGCCACAGGACGTCGGCGACGTAGACGGCCATCACGGGACCCATCACGGTCACGACGAGCTGCATCATGTTGCTGACGGTGTCGAGGAAGTTGGAGACGAGCAGGGCGTACAGCGTCATGGCGACGCCCATCGAGCCGTCGAGGAGGACGCTGCGCGAGCGTCGCAGGCGCAGCCCGACCGATTGCAGCGCGAGCCCGGAACTGTATGCGGTCATCGCGTTGTTGGCGATGGTGCCGACGATGACGGCGAGCAGGAAGATCGGCGTGAACCAGGAGGGGAGGATGGCCTCGAGTGCGATCTGCGGGTCGGCCATGTCGAGTCCGGTGCCGGCGAGTGCGCCGAGCGCGGTGAACAACACGCTGGGGACGAACGCGCCGAGTGCCGTCCAGACGGTGACCGACACCGGCGACGTGGTCGCCGGCAGGTAGCGGGCGAAGTCCGCACTGTTGGTGTAGGACAGCGGAGCCGACGCCACGATGGAAACACCCGCGGCCACCGTCGCCCACAGTCCGATCCCGTGGAGCGCCTCCGCCGGCTGGTAACCCCAGTCGGCGCTCCCGAGGACGTAGCCGGCCATCACCACGAAGATCAGGATCAGCACGACGGCCAGCGGCTGGTAGAGCCGCACGATCGTCGCGTGCCCGTACACACCGATGGCCAGCGTGGCGGCGGCGATCGCCAGGATGACGACGACCTTCACCGGGGTGGTCGCGTGGATGCCGAACCGTTCGAGGAGCCGGAACGCCGTGTACGACGCGGCCGCCCAGTTCAGCGCCAGGTAGCAGACGCTGATGAACCAGCTGGTCACGAGGATGTTCACCCGATTGCCGCGGATGCCGAAGATCGCCCGGGTGATCACCTCGCTGGGTGTGCCCGACGCCGGTCCACTGGCGGCGACGATCCCGGTGAGGATCGAGAACAGGTTGCCGACCACGATCACCGCGAGCGCCTGCCAGAACGACAGGCCCATCAGGATCAGTGCGCCGCCGACGACCAGGGCCAGGTAGCTCACGTTGGGCGCCGCCCACACCGCGAACAGGTCCCGGGCGCGGCCGTGTCGCTCGCCGTCGGGGATGAAGTCGATGCCGTGCGTCTCCACCTGCCCGGCACGGTCGGCGGGCGGCGTCGTGCCGGGTTTCGCCGCGCGGGAGTCTGCTTGTGTCGATGCCATGGGGTCCTCCGGGTAGACGAGCACGGATGTGCGGCTGGCGGCGCAATCGCCGATCTGGCGTGACCCGGGTCACCGTACGGAACCAAATCGATTTGGACAAGAGTGTGAGAAACCAATTTACAAATCGATTTGGTGCAGGTCGGACAGTTGGTAGCCTGATCCGGTGACGGAGAAACGATCGCGACCCACCATCGCCGACGTGGCACGGCACGCCGGGGTGTCGACCACCACGGTGTCGCACACGTTCAGCGGCAAAGGGGTCGTCGCCGCCGCGACGCGGGAGCGGGTCCGCGCGACCGCGAAGTCCCTGGGCTACCGGCCGGATGTGGTCGCGAGGGGGCTGCGCAGCAACCGTCTCGGCATCCTCGCCCTCGTGCTCCGGCCCCTCGAGACGCTGGATTCTTCGCTCCCCGATGGCGTCGACTACTTCCTGCGGTTCGCGGGTTCGGCGGCGCTGGCCGCGATGGACTTCGGATACGGACTCATGCTGGTGTCGGACCCGACCCGCGAAGAGTCGCCGGCCGCCGCCCTCGCCTGCGACGGGTTCCTGATCACGGAACCCGTCACCGACGATCCCCTCATCGAGATGCTCCTCGTGGAAGGCGTGCCGTTCCTGTCCGTCGGCAGAGATCCGGCGCGGGCCGAGTACGAGAACTCGATCGACACCGACACCGAATTCATGACCGACCTGGTGCTGCGGCACCTCGACGAAGCGGGTGCCACGCGAGTGGCCCTCGTTGCCGGGACCGACCCCAATTCGTGGAACCTCGGCGCCGAGGCCGCCTACCGCGCCTGGGCGGAGGCGCGCGGTCAGGACCCGCTGGTCGCCCACCGGCCCGAGACCACCGGGGAGTCCGGCGGCCGCGACGCTGCGGACGAACTCTTCGACCGCAGCGACCCGCCCGACGCGGTGTACTGCCTCACCGGCAGGCACGCGGCCGGAGTGCTCGCACGAGCCCGGGAACGCGGGCTCGACGTTCCCGGCGACGTCCAGATCGTCGGCGGCTCCGACTCGGAGCACACCCGATCCGCGACGCCCCCTATCACCTCGGTGGACCTGCAGCCCGAACTCCTTGCCCGCGTTGCCGTCACACAGCTCGTCAACCGCCTCGACAACCTCGACCGGCCCGTGCCGCCGGGGAAACTCCACGGACGCCTCATCGTGCGGAACTCCACCCGGACGTCATGATTCGACCGATGGCAGCGATATCCTTGTGGGCACGCCATCGAGAGGCGAGTCCACGGTTGTATCTGTGCTCTGGTCGTGCCGTCGGAACCAGCGCGCGGCGGCACGAGCCGACGGGGTGAGTGGTCCGTCCGATGGGTGAAGGTGATCCGCTCGACACGCAGCGGTACGTCGTCCCCGTCGTGGCGTCGGAGCTGAGTGCGGCCGGTTTCGACGACGCCCGGGAGATCGGACGCGGCGGCTTCGGAGTGGTCTACCGCTGCACCCAGGCGGATCTGGATCGCACGGTGGCGGTGAAGGTGCTCACCGTCGATCTCGACGAGGAGAACAAGGCCCGGTTCTTCCGGGAGCAGCGGGCGATGGGCCGGCTCACCGGTCATCCGAACATCGTCGGCGTCCTGCAGGTCGGGGCCACCGACAGCGGAGTTCCGTACATCGTGATGCCGTATCACCCGCACGGGTCGCTGGAGGCCCGGGTCCGCAAGGACGGTCCCCTCGAACTGGACGAGGTGCTGCGGCTGGGGGTGAAGGTCGCCGGCGCGGTGGAGACGGCGCACCGGCTGGGCATCCTGCACCGGGATATCAAACCCGCGAACATCCTGCTCACCGATTACGGCGAACCGGAGTTGACGGACTTCGGCATCGCCCACATCAGCGGCGGTTTCGAGACCGCGACCGGCGCTGTCACCGGGTCGCCGGCCTACACCGCGCCGGAGGTCCTCCAGGGTGACCCGCCGAGCCCGGCCGCCGACGTCTACGGTCTCGGGGCGACGCTGTTCAGTGCCCTCACCGGTCATGCCGCGTTCGAACGCCGCAGTGGGGAGCAGGTGGTCGCGCAATTCCTGCGCATCACCACGCAACCCGTGCCCGACCTGCGGGAGCACGGGATCCCCGACGACGTGTCCGACGTGATCGCCCGGGCGATGTCCCGTACTCCCGGTGAACGTCCGGCGACGGCCGCCGACTTCGGGGAGGAACTGCGGCGGATTCAACTCGATCGCGGTCTTTCCGTCGACGACATGGCCCTCCGCACGGAACCCGACGCGCAGGTCCACGACCGAGGGCACGGACCGCGCGGCACCACACCAGCGAGCGGCGTGACGGGACACCTCCTCTTGGAACTGACGAGTTTCG
Organism: Rhodococcus sp. P4_B6; assembly: GCF_056402215.1. Classification (NCBI taxonomy): domain Bacteria; kingdom Bacillati; phylum Actinomycetota; class Actinomycetes; order Mycobacteriales; family Nocardiaceae; genus Rhodococcus; species Rhodococcus sp. P4_B6. The sequence continues at coordinate 29,054 of NZ_JBFUHV010000043.1, forward strand.
TCGGCCGCCGGCACGAACTCACCGAGGCGAAGAACCTGCTCGCCGGGTCGCGGTTGGTGACGCTGACCGGGATCGGAGGGGTCGGCAAGACGAGGCTGGCGATGCGCGTCGCCGCGGGGGTGCAACGCGACTACGGCGACGGTGCGCGGCTGGTCGAGTTGGGCGAACTGCGCGACGGGTCTTCGCTGGTGGACGCGGTGGCCGCGGCAGTGGGGGTGCGGGACCATTCGGCGCGGCCGCTGCGCGAGGTGTTGATCGAGTTCCTCGCCTCCAGGGAACTGCTGCTGGTCCTCGACAACTGTGAGCACCTGGTGGACGCGGTGGCGGAGCTGACCGAGACGCTGTTGCGGGTGTGCCCGGCGCTGCGGATTCTGGCGACCAGCCGCGAATCCCTCGGCATCGGCGGGGAAGCGGTGCTGCAGGTGCCGCCGCTGGCCGTGCCGGATCCCGATCGCAGGCTGTCGTTGCGGGGATTACCGAAATACGATGCGGTGCACCTGTTCGCCGAACGCGCCGCCGCCGCGGTTCCCGGTTTCGCGCTCACCGAGGACAACGCGGCGGCGGTGGCGGGGATCTGCCACCGCCTCGACGGATTGCCGTTGCCGATCGAACTGGCCGCCGCCCGATTGCGGGCGATGTCGCCCGAGCAGATCCTGGGGCGTCTGACCGACCGCTATTCCCTGCTGTCGCGCGGCAGCAGGGGTGCGCCGACGCGGCAGCAGACCTTGCGGTTGTCCATCGACTGGAGTTTCGAACTGTGCACCGCCGGTGAGCAACTGATGTGGGGACGGTTGGCGGTCTTCGCCGGCAGCGTCGAACTCGATGCCGCCGAGCAGGTGTGCGGCGACGGACTGGGCCCGGACGAATTGCTCGACACGCTGACCTCCCTGGTGGAGAAATCGATCCTGATCCGGGAGGAGCACGGGTCGGTGGTGCGGTTCCGGATGCTCGAGACCCTCCGCGCGTACGGCTACGAGAAACTCGAGCAGACCGGCGAGACCGTGACTTTGCGTCGCCGGCACCGGGATTGGTACGAGGCGCTGGCGCTCACCGCGGAGGCCGAGTGGATCAGCGCCCGGCAACTGGACTGGATCGCCCGCCTGAAGCGGGAGCAACCGAACCTCCGTGAGGCACTGGAGTTCTGCATCGACGACGATCCCGCCGCCGGCCTGCGCACCGCCGCCGCACTCCGCTGGTTCTGGACCTCCCAGGGTCTGTACAGCGAGGGGCGGCGCTGGTTCTCCGACCTACTGGCCCGCTGCCCCGGAGAGCCGACGGTCGACCGGATCAGGGCGCTCTACTGCGCCAGCGTGATGGCCAACGTGCAGGGCGATCTCGAGTCCGGTGCCGCGCTCGTGGCGGAGGCGCGGAACCTCACCGCGCACACGAGCGACCCTATGATGCGCGCGTTCGTCTCCTTCGCCGACGGAACGTCGGCCCTCTACAGCGGGGACCTCCCAGACGCATGCACACACCTCGAAACTGCACTCGCCGAGTTCAGCACACGCGGGGATCGCACACTCGAGACGAACGTGCTCTATCTTCTCGGGTTGGCCTACGGACTGTCCGGCCAGACCGAGCGGGCCGTCGAGCGCCACGAGCGGGTCCTCGCGATCACGGAAAAGTACGGCGAGAAGATGTACCGATCGCATTCGCTGTGGGCCTTGGGAATTGCGGTGTGGCGACAGGGCGCCGCCGATCGCGCAGTTCGGTACCTCGAGGAATCGTTGGAGCTGTCGCGGCAGGTGCACAGCCCCCGCTTCGCCGCAGCCGCCGTCGAAGCGCTGGCCTGGATCGCGTGCGAGACGCGAGATCCGACTCGGGCCGCGGTGCTGATGGGAGCCGCGCAATGGCTGGCGGGGTCGGTGGGCAGTGCTGCGGTCATCCATTCCAATCTGATTGTCTACCAGACGGAATTCGCCGAGAAGGCCCGGCAGGGACTCGGGGACACAGCATTCGCGGCGGCCCACCGCAAAGGTGAACAGCTCGGCTTCGACGCGGCCATCGCCTACGCCCTCCACGAAGCGCAGCCCGGTACCTCCACACCGGACACCGACGCGCCGACGCGACTGACCAAGAGGGAACGTCAGGTCGCCGACCTCATCGCCGAAGGCCTGACCAACCAGGCCATCGCCGACCGCCTCGTGATCTCACCGCGTACCGCCCAGGGTCACGTGGAGCACATCCTGGCCAAGCTGGGTTTCACCTCCCGCACCCAGGTCGCGGCCTGGGTCGTGGAGCAGGCGCACGACTAGGTCGGTGGCCGAGTCCGGTCTCTCGGACGCAGTGCACCGATTGCCGCGGCGATCAGGCAGGCGACGGCCCCGAGAAGCAGTCCTGCGCGGCCGCCCCACTGCTCACACACCCATCCGGTGATGGGCCCGCCCACCGCGGTGGATCCGATGAATGCCATGCCGAACAGGGCCATGACCCGCCCGCGTTTGTCCGGTGCGGCGGCGAGTTGCAGTGTGCTGTTCGTCGTCGAGTTGAACGCGACACTGCAGGCTCCGACACAGGCCATGACGACCAGCATGACCCACAGATTGGGGACGACGGCGGCGACGAGGAGAACGGCTCCGAACGCCGTCGCGGTGACGACGAGCGGCCCGGTTCCGGTACGGCCCCAGGTTGCGACAGCGAGCCCGCTCACCACCGATCCCGCTCCCATCGCGGCGGTGATGAAGCCGTACGCTCCCGGCCCGGCGTCGAGGGTCTGGTCGGCGATCACCGGTAGCACTACGGGGAATTCGAGGGCGAAACAACCGACCAGCGCCATCATGGTCAGCGGTACGGTCAGTTCAGCGGACTGCCGGACGTACGCGAGACCTTCGCGGAGCTGACCGCGAGCCCGGACCGTCGGTCGTGACGGATTGAGCTGCGAGACATCGAGAGTGAGCAGGGAGATCACGACCGCGACGAAACTTGCGGCGTTGAGAAGGAAACACAGACCGACACCGCCGGCGGCGATGACGAGCCCGGCGACGGCAGGACCGACCATCCGGGCCGTGGAGGTGAGCACCGATTGCAGGCTGACGGCGTTGCGAAGTCGATCGGCCCCGACCATCTCGAGGAGAAACGATTGGCGTGTCGGAGTTTCGAAGCACTGGTTCAGGCCGAGCACGAGAGCGAGAACGTAGACGTGCCAGAGGTGGACCGTTCCGGTGACGGTGAGAATTCCGAGGACCAGTGCCTGCACCCCCATCAGGGTTTGCAAGGCGATCATCAGGCGCCGCTTGTCGACCCGATCGGCAACGACCCCGCCATACGGGGCGACGAGGAGCATCGGCACGGTCTGCAACGCCATCACCGCACCGATTGCGGTGGCGGAGCCGGAAAGTTCGAGGACGAGCCATGATTGGGCGATGGTCTGCATCCACTTGCCGGCCTGCGAGATCGTCTGGCCGGTGATGTAACGGCGGAAGTTGGTGGTGCGCAGCGACGCGAAGGTTTGTCCGCGGAGGCCGGAGAGGACGGTCATCGGCGTGGTTTGCTCCCTTCCATTGGCGATCCTGAACAGGCCGGTCGGCCGGGTGTTCGGCTCGAAAGAACCGAACACCCGGCAAGACCCGCGGGTTTCTCGCGAAAAGTACCTATCCGGCCAGGCCGGGATACAGCCGTCGCGCGGTGCCCGCGAAGATCTCGCGGCGTTCGGGCTCGGGTACGTCGGCCAGTACCTTGTGGGCGAGGGCGACGAGTTCAGGCAGTGACTGTTCGGCGGCGGGCAGGTTGGAACCCCACGCGATCCGGTGCGCTCCGAACGCTGCCAGCACCGGATCGAGGAAACCAGAGGCCTTTTCGCCGGCGTCGTGGAGAGGTTCGAGATTGCGGTGGGTCAGCTTGAGGTGCAGGCCAGGATGGACAGCCAGCTCCGCCACCGCTTCGCCGGCGTCGGTGGGTGAGGCCGCGATGTCGGGGTACCCCATGTGGTCGAGCAGCACGCGGACCGACGGGAACCGGCGAAGCAGCTGGTGCACTTGCTCGGTCGCCGGTCCGAGCCGCATCTGCAGGCACACCGTGACTCCGAGTTCGGTGGCCTTGTCCCAGAAGGGATACGTCTCCGGCGCGGCGAACCACTCGCCCTGGGTGGGCACCGTGCTGCCACTGGTGAACAGCCGGACCCCGGCGAGGCCGTTGTCGCCGACCGCCGCCTCCAAGTTGTCGGCGGCGTCCGGCCGCAACGGATCCACCGTGCCCACCACGATGAACCGGTCCGGCCGCTGGGCGCGGCTGTCGAGTACGTAGGAGTTGTCGTAGCCGTAGGCGGTTGTCGCCTGTACCAGTACGGCCTGGCAGATCCCGGCTTCGTCCATGCGCTCGACCATGCCGTCGGCGGTGACCGGGCGGGTGGTCGCCCAACCGGACTGGGTCCCGCCGATCGGGGCCCGGGGGTAGCGGGTCACGTCGTCGGAGATGATGTGGCAGTGGGTGTCGACGATGTCCAAGGTCTACACCTTTCTCGTTCGGTGGGCTGGCTCAGGCGTCCGGGTACTCGCCCTTGGCGAACACCTGGTGGGGATCGGTGGAGAAGTCCGGGTCGAGGAGACCCTGGTCCCGGGAGTACTTCACGAGCGCACGCACACTCGCGTCGTTGGCATCGAGACCGTAGGGGATCGGATCGCTCTGGATCTGCTTGGCCTGCTTGCCTAGTCGCGCCAGCGCCGACCACTGTGGATCGGCCTCGATCTGACGGCGCTTGCTCTCGGCGAATGCGGCGTACAGGGCGGTGGGCAGCGCCGGATCGCGGTCGACGAGTTCGCTGCGGATCGCGATCACCGAGTGCAGCGGATAGATCCCGGTGCGCAGGTACCAGTCGGTGGCGAGCACCTCGTGGTCGGGGAACAGCGGGTACGGCCCGTCCTCGACCGCGGGTTGCTCGGCCGCCGCCGACCACCCGGCCCGCGGCGCCCCCGCACGTCCGGTGCCGGCGTTGCCGCTGAATGCGGCGTCGATCTCGCCGGCCCGCAGCAACTCACCGAGCGACCGGCCGTCGGTGACGCGCTCGACGTTCGAGGGAGCCCGGCCTTCGATGTGGTCGTCGTCGTCCACGACCCACTTCACGGTGTCGATGTCGAGGCCGTACTCGTCGCGCAGGATGCCGCGCATCCACACTCCGGTGGTCACCGTGTACGCGCGGACACCGATCCGCTTACCTTCGAGATCGGCGGGGAAGCGGATTCCCGACGCCGAAGCGCACTGCACGTCGGCGTGGTGGAAGCGGCGGTTGAGGAAGACGGGGATGCCGGTGAGCGGAACCCCGGCCTGCAACGCCATCAGGTAGGAGGTCGGCGCGAGTTCGCACACGTCGAACTCGAGGTCGCGGATCATCCGGCGGTATGCGCCGATGATCGGGCTGACCTCGACCGGTTTCACCTCGTAGCCGTTCACCGTGACGTCGCCGCCCAGCAGGGCCTGCACGTGCCGGTAGTCGCCGAGTGCGACCGAGAGCGTGTTCATGTTCAGCCTTTCGTATTCCAGAGGGAGCGAGTGGTTCAGCCGCCGAGCCGGGACGCGGTCACCCCGAGCGCGGCGCAGGTGCGATCGACCAGTTCGTCGAACTCGACGCGGCGCGGCAGCACCCCCTGCTCGTAGGCGTAGCGGGCGGCGTCGGTGACAGGCCCGCGCAGACCGGCGAACCCGACGGGGCTCAGGTTCACCGGCCCCGCTGCGGGACCGGCAGTCGCGGCGGCCTCGGCCAGCGCGTCGTACACCGCGAGTACCGCCTTCGGGTCCTCGTCGGCGGCCGCCGCGCTGAACCCCACCACGTGGTTGATCGGAGCGAAACCCTTGCGTGCGGCCCATTCGGCGGCAACCGCGAGGGCGTTGGGAATGGCGGTGCGGATCCGGTCGTCGGAGGGCAGTTCGTTGCCCATGATCCCGTAGTCGAGCCGGCCTTCGAGGAAGTCGGCCTGCAGTTTTGCGCCCTCGGGGGCGCGCGTGACCCACGCCGGGTCGGTGGCCCCGTCGACGTGCCCGCCCTCGTACGTGTGCCAGTCCACTTCGGACAGATCGAGGCCGTACTGCTCGCTGAGGAACCCGCGCAGCCACACCCCGGTGGTCTGGCTCCACGAGCGCACGCCGACGCTCCGGCCCCGCACACCCTCGACGTCCAGTTCGCCCAGTGTCACCAGGGTCTGATGCTGGTACCGGCCGAGCATGGTGATCGGCAGCAGCGCCACCGGCTTGTCGTATGCGGCCGCCTGCAGCAGCGTCACCACGGCCAGCTCGCACACGTCCGCCGCCGCGTCGTTCACGAAGCCGCGCGATGCCTTGTGCACGGGCCGGATGTCGAGACGTTCGGGCGTGGCACCGGCGGCCGCGGCCCACTCGACGGCCACGGCAGCGAGATCGTCTCTGCCCAATACGATTTTCATTGACGAGTCCTCGTTTCGTTGGTCGTGATCAGTCCCCGCGTGGTCATACGTCCTCGCCGTACTGCATGCGCCGGTAGGGCACGCTGAGCACGTCGCGGGTGATGCGCACGTCGATCACGGTGGGCCGGGGGTCGCGGACGTACTCGGCCAGCGCGGCGCGCAGTTCGTCGGTCGTGCGGACGGTGGCGCCGCCGCCGCCGAGTGCCTTCCCGACCGTGCCGAGTTCGGGGGTAGGGATGACGGCGAGCTCCGGGTCGAGGCCCTTGGCCTTCGCCTTGTGGAATTCCGCGCCGAGGCCTTCGTCGTTCATGACGACGACGAGCACCGGAAGGCCGTAGCGGCACGCGGTCTCGAACTCCGACAGGTGCATCAGGAAACTCGCGTCGCCTTCGACCACGAACGTCGGCTTGCCGCCGTTGGCGACGACGGTGCCGATGGTCAGCAGCGGAGCCTGGCCGATGGCACCGAACATGCCGTAGTTCGAGGTGATCTCGCGGGACCGCTGGAAGAGCATGGTGCCGAAGTCCGTCTGGTGTCCGCTGCCGAGCACCAGCCCGATCTCGCCGGGAAGTTCGGCGTCGAGCACCGAGATCGCCTCGCGCGGGTCGAGCAGGCCGGGCTGACTGCGGAACTCGGCGGGGTCGATCAGCGGGGCCGTGAGCCGGCTGTGCACCTCGGGGGTGTGGAAGCCTTCCATCTCGATACCGCGAACCCCCAGCGCGCCCGTCAGGGCATCGAGGGCGGTGACCGCGTCGGCCTGCATGTAACAGTCGGCGACGTGACCGTTGCCCATCACCAGGTGCGGCGCCGTGTCGATCTGGATGAACCGGGCTTCGGGGAACAGATATCCGCTCTCGATGGTGTAGTGGTTGAGGCTCGCGCCCACCGACACCACACAGTCGGCCTCCTGCAGCAGTTCCATCGCCAGCCTGCTCCCGAACAGGCCCGCGATCCCCACGTGGTACTCGGTTTCGGCGCTGAGCCAGTTCTTGGCCTGCAACGTGGTGGCGAGTAGGGCGCCGGTGCGACGCTGAAGCGCGAGGATCTGCTCGCCTGCTTCCGCGTTGCGGGCGCCCCGACCGGCGACGATCACGACTCGTTTGCTCGCCCCGATGATTTCGCACGCCTGCTGGATCCGGTCTGGGTGCGGTAGCAGCTTGGGGGTCCGGAGCAGCTCGGTGGACGGGACGTACGGCATGTCGTCCTCGAACTCCTGCAGCTGCACGTCGAACGGGGCGCTGATCATCACCGGCCGGGATTGGGTGCGGGCCAGGTAGAAGGCGCGCTGCACCACTTCTGCGGCCGACTCGGGCTTGGTCACCTGCAGGAACTCGCACTCGATCGCGGCGGCGAACCGGCGCTGGTCGAGGTACTGCACGGCGCCCTCGTCACCCAGCGGCGTCTCCCCGCAGAACGCGACCAGCGGGATGCGCGCACGGCTCGCCACGATCATCGACGTGGCCAGCTGCGCGGTACCGGGCCCGCTCGTCGTCGTCACGACACCCGGCAGGCCGGAGGCGCGGGCGTACCCGTGGGCCATGCTCAGGCCCGCACCTTCGTGACGCACCTCGTACAGGCGCGTCCCACGGGTGGCCAGGGCATTCATCCAGTGCATGTTGGCGTCGCCCATCATGCCGAACACATCCGTGGTGCCCTCGGCGGCGAACGCTGCTGCGAGCGCTTCGTAAACCTTCACTGCGCGACCTCTTCTTGCTTGTGGTGGTTCCGGACGTGGCTCGCGAGGCGCGGGAACACCTTCAGCGCGTTGCCGCCGTAGATCGCCTGCCGGTCGGCGTCGCTGATGGAGTCGATGGAGTCGAGCAGCGCCTTGGTGTCGTCGAATCGGTGCCCGGTCTCCGGGTCGACGCTGCGAACGGCGCCGATCATCTCGGAGGCGAAGAGCACGTTCTCGGCGGGGATGATGTCGGTGAGAAGTTCGAGGCCCCGCTTGTGGTAGACGCAGGTGTCGAAGAAGACGTTGCGCAGCAACGATTCCTCCAGTGGCGGCCTGCCCTGGTCCTGCATCATCCCGCGGTAGCGGCCCCAGTGGTAGGGCACCGCGCCGCCGCCGTGCGGCAGGATCAGCCGCAGCGTCGGGAAGTCGGTGAACAGGTCCGACTGGCACAGCTGCATGAAGGCTGCGGTGTCACCGTTGAGGTAGTGCGCGCAGGTGCCCTGGATCGCGGGGTTGCGCGACATCGCGACGTGAATCATCGCGGGCACGTCCAGCTCCACCATCTTCTCGTAGAGCGGGTAGTAGATCCGGTCGGTCAGCGGCGGCGCCTGCCAGTACCCGTCGGAGGGGTCCGGGTTGAGGAGGCAGCCGACGAATCCGAGTTCTTCGACGCAGCGCTCGAGTTCCGCGGCAGACTGGCGGATGGACGAGGCCAGCGCGTCGCCGGGCGACTGCGGAAGCTGGCACACCGCCGCGAAACGATCCGGGAACAGGCCGCACACCCGGGCGATGAGGTCGTTGCTGACCTGCGACCAGACCAGGCTGGTCTGCTCGTCGCCGTAGTGGTGGGCCATCTTTCCCGCGCCGGGGGAGAAGACCGTGAGGTCGGTGCCGCGTTCGAGTTGGAGCTTCAGCTGCCCCTGTTCGATCGCGGCCGTGATCTCGTCGTCGCCGATGTGCAACTCGTCGGGTGAGACCCGCGCGCCCGAATCCTCGAACGCCTTGATCTGGCGCTCGCGCCACTGTCCGAGCGCGGGTGGCGCCGTGGTGAAGTGGCCGTGACAGTCGATGATCATGAAGGTTGTTCTCCAGGTGAGTGTTCGGGGTCAGGAGCGACCGGTGAGTTTGCGGCCCAGTTCCAGGCCGGGATAGCTGCGCACCGGCGCGGACATGAGGAAGCGGTAGCCCTCGTCGAGCACCCGCTCGACGTTGCTCGTCGTCACGTGCGGGTGGCCGACCACGACTTCGTGTTCGTGACAGATCTTCACGATCCGGCTCCTGGCCTCGACCATCAGCGGGTGGTCGAGTTGACGGGGCACGCCCAGTTCCTGGCTGAGATCGCCCTCACCGATGAGGATGAGACCGATTCCGGGCACCTGTTCGAGGATGGCCGGGAGGTTCTCGATGCCGAGTTGATCCTCGATCTGGATCACGACGAGGATCTCGCCGTCCGGGGCGAGCGGCCACACGTCGGCCTTCGCGTAGTACTCGTCGTTCGACAGGCCCCAGTACCGTGCGGCGGCCGCAGGCGCGTCGCCGCGCAGGCCCGGCGGGTCGTACCGCTCCTCGCCAGGCAGGCGGGGGTACCGGCAGGCCGCGACCGCATTGCGCGCTTCCTCGACCCGGCTGATGTGCGGCCACACGATTCCGTACGCCCCGAGGTCCAGAGCCTGCTTCGCGTGCCACTGGCCGTGTTCGGCGCCGTTGACGGGAACCCGGATCAGCGGAGTGGGCGACGGGGCGAGCGTGCCCGATTCGAATATCCGTCGCCGGTTGAGCAGATACTGCAGGCTGTCCCGCAACATCGTTGCGTCCCAAGGTTTGTGCTCGGCCTCGAACACCAGACCGTCGTAGTCGCTGGTCGCGAAGTCGAGCGCCGCCGCCGGCTCGGGAGCCGCGAACGCCGCGAAGGCGTGCTGCCCCGATTCCAGCGCACCGATCACACTATTGAGTCTTGCCACTTGCCACTCCGCTCTGCTCGCTCTGTCGCTTGTGAATGGTCCTGCGCCACCAGGCGCGCACGCGGGCCCACACGGTCGGCCGGCTCGGCGCCGACACGACCGCGGTCTCCCCGGCGCACCGGCGCACCAGTTCGTCCGTGAAGTCGTTGGTCATCCGGGACACCACGGCGCCGGCGCCCGCCTCGATCACCGACGCGAGCTTGCCCGCGAGGGCCACCTCGCCGGTCACCTGCACCCGTGCGCCGCCCGCGTGATCCTCGCTGATCCGGAAGTTCGCGTGCGCGGTGAACCGCGTCGCGCCCTGCCCGTCCCGCCCGCGCGCCGAAAGTCGTCCCTCCCAGGCGGGCTCGTCCAGCTCCAGCGACATCCGGGCGCCGAACCGCACCCGGATCGCGCTGAATTTCACGACCAGCGTGCCGTCGAACGAGCCGTCGTCGTGGAACTGGCCGAGTTCGGCACCGTTGATGCACGACACCACCTCGGTGGGGTCGGAAATGACCGCCCACACCCGCCCCGGTGGCGCGGGTACGGCGATTGCTTCGTCGATCTTTATCACAACTGTGTCCTCGCTTGACGATCGTGAACAGCCACCACAGACCACTGTGGCGCTTCGGGGAAACTCGCGAGACTCGATCAGCGAGCTGGTGTCGGAGGGCGTGCCCTCGCCGGCAGCGAGCAGGCCGGTCGCCAGATAACACTGGCGTCATCCGAGTCTCCCCGGTCGGCTCTCAGATTGTTTAACAACTTTCTGTCGTCAGACTAGCAGCGGAGTGCGGCGAACAGCAAGAACTTGTTTTTCCGACGCCGGATTGCCCATCGTGCCCGACTTGATCGCGCTCAGCTTGTAGAACAATTCGGGTTGGTGAGCCGATTGCCCCAGCATGATCGCGCCGGCGGACGCGAACCCCGTGTCTTCGCCGCCCGCATCGACCCGGCTTCCGCAAAATTGTTAGACGATCCGAGCCTCAAAGGCTTGTAATGGGCGTCACTCCCGCGTAAATTGAGCGAAACCGTAAGACAAAACCGATATTCACCCATCGGTCGAATGACGGCATCGGCGCACTGACACCAGTGCACTCCCCGGGTTCGGAGGCACACCACATGCACTCCCCGGGTCGGACGCAACAGAGGAGTTGTATTCATGTCCACAACCTTGTCCATCGCGGCGAAGTCCTACCCGCACACGGCGTTCCTCGCGGAACCCGGCTTCAGCGTCGAGGGACATCCCGTCGAGCTCGCTGCAGCGGATCCGATCTACAAGGCGTTCGCTCCCATGGTGCGTGAGCTCCGGTACGACTTCAGCGAATTGGCCATCGCCACCTATCTGCAGGCCCGCGAGGCAGGAGCCCCGATCGCGCTTCTGCCGGTGGTACTCAGCGGCGACTTCCACCACCACTCCCTGACCCGCTGGCCCGGTTCGGCCGAGATCAGCCCGGCGGACCTGGCAGGCCGGCGGGTCGCGGTCCGGGCCTACAGCCAGACGACCGGTCTGTGGGTGCGCGGAATCCTGCACGAGGAGTTCGGCGTCGACGCCAAGGAAGTCACCTGGGTGACCACCGAGGAGCCGCACGTCGCCAGCTATGTCGAGCCGCCGAACGTCGAACGCACCACCGGCAAGGTGCTCGACGTGCTCGAGCGCGGCGATGTCGTGGCCGCCGTCCTCGGTCCGCCGGCGCTCGACGGGGCGCAGGGGCCGCTGGTGCCGATCATCCCGAACTGGCGGGAGGCCGAGGAGGCATGGGGAGCCCGGCACAAGACGGTGCCGATCAACCACGTGCTCACCGTCCGGCGTGACCTCCTCGAGGCCGAGCCGCGCACGGTATCGGCGCTCTACCAGGCTTTCGGAGACCGGATCGAGGCGCGCAAGGCCGCTGAAACCGAGCCCGGTCCCCGCGTGCGCGCCCTCCGTTTCGGAGTGACCGACGAGCTCGTCGCCGGTCTGCAGATCGCGATCGACTACGCGTTGCAGCAGAACGTCATCCGCACACCCGTGACGGTGGCCGAACTCCTCGACGACTTCACCCGGCATCTCGGCGAGCTCGCCTGAGCGCGCCCGCCCGCCACTTTCCGCCCGCCACCCCACCCACCAGTCGTGAGGTACTGATGTTCACAGTCGACACACACACCCACATCATCTCGCCCGACACCGATGCCTACCCCGCAGACCCGCTCGGCGGACACCGGTCCACCTGGTCCCAGGAACGGCCCACCGACATCGACGGACTGCTGCGAGCGGCCGATGCCGCCGACGTCGACCACCTGGTCGTCGTTCAGGCCTCCACGGTGTACGGATTCGACAACAGCTACGTAGCCGACCAGCTCACAAGGCACCCCGACCGCCTCAGCGGGGTGTGCTCGGTGGACTTCCTCTCCCCGAAGGTGGTCGACGACCTCCACCACTGGATCGACCAGCGGGGCTTCTCGGGGGTCCGCATCCGTGCCGCGGACGGAACGACCGCCGTCCCGACACCCGGCCGCGGACTCGACGACGAGCGCATGGCGCCGGTCTGGCAGTTCCTGTCCGACCGCCGCGTGCCGGTCTGCATCCAGATGCACGCCCAGCACGCTCCGATCCTCGGCGGGCTCCTCCAGCAGTACCCGGGACTCACCGCGATCCTCGACCACGCGGGCCGACCGCAATTGGACTCCGCGCCGTACCCGAACTCGGACGGAGCTCCCCAGCTCAGCGAGACGGGCCGCGTGTTCATCAAGATCACGCCGCCGGCCGTACTCCGCGCGCAGCGCGAGAGCGGATCCGCGGCACCGCTGGTCCGCACGCTGATCGAAGAGTTCGGGGCGGCCCACGTCATGTGGGGTTCGAACTTCCCCGCCTCGGCCGGATCGTTGTCGGACTTGGCCGACCTCATCAGGGAGCAACTGCCGTCACTCGACGCCACCGACCTGGAGCTGATCGCGGGCGGCACCGCCGGCCGGCTGTACGGGCTCTCCCAGGGCAGCTCCGTCTCCACCGCCGCGAAGGAATGTTGATCGCTATGAAGCACTTTCGGCGCAGGCTCTGCATGGCCTCGGTCATGGCAGTCGCCGTCGTCCTGACCGCCTGCGGCGGTCCGCCGCCTGTTCCGGACACCAAGAACCTCGACGAGCTGTACCAGGCGGCCAAGGCCGAAGGGGAGGTCGTCTGGTTCGCGCCGAAGCCGGAGGCTCAGATGAAGCCGGCGATCGACGCGTTCGAGAAGAAGTACCCGGGGATCGAGGTCAGGTACACGAACAAGAAGGCTCCGGATCTGGTCACCCAGCTCAATGTGGAGCAGGCCGCCGACCGGGTGACGTTCGATGTGTCCAACGCAGGTGGGCTCACGGTCTTGCCGTCGCAGTCCATGGCGGCGAAGGTCGACTGGGCATCCTACGAGGTGCCCAGCGACCAGATCTTCGCCGACGACTTCGTCTACGTGTGGGCGGTACCGAAGGTCTGGGCCTACAACACCGACGCCCTGGCCCCGAACGATGTGCCCGCGAGCTGGGACGACCTGCTCGATCCGCGATGGAACGGCGGAAAACTCAGTGTCGAGTCGCGCGGTTCCTTCATGACCGTGTGGGCCCAGGACCCCACCCTCGGCGCCGACGCCGGTCTCGACTACGCGTCCCGGCTGGCCGAGCTGAATCCCCACTACACCGAAAACACGACGCAGGCTCACACACTCGTCGTGTCCGGTCAGACGCCGGTCGGCACCGACCTCATCAACCTCGTGCTCGAGGACGAGTCGAAGGGCGCGCCGATCGCCGTCGCACCGGTGGGCCCCACGAACGCCAACAAGTCCTACCTGTTCGTGGCCGACGGCGCACCACACCCGGCGGCGGGTCGCCTGCTCACCGCCTTCCTCGCCTCCGAAGAGGGCCAGTCCGCATTGGTCGGCACGTACAACTCGGTCATTCCCACCAACACGGACTGCACCGACGCCGCCACGAACCGTGTCATCGGCGCCCTGTGTGACGCCGGCGTCGAATGGTTCAGCGAGACCGACATCGCGCAGTACGAGCAGTTCTCAGATTTCTTCCCCGAGGTCGAAGAGGCCTTGGGCACCAACGTCAACTGACGGCTCCCACCGCCGCACCGCTGCCCGTGACGGGCGGCAAACTCTATCCCCTCACCCTTGGAGACTTCAGCGATGCAGTCCGGCACCCAGCTCTCCACCGGCGTACGCCCTCGACCCGACGACGTACGCCCTCAGCCCGCCGACGTACACCACCCCAAGCGCCGGGACCGCGTCCTGGTCGGCGTCAACATCGCCATCGGCGCGATCGTCGCCTATCTCATGCTCTTCCCCCTGGGAATGCTGTTGTTCAGCAGCCTCAAGGACAGCGAGACCAAGCTGCCCTTCCAGGTTTCCGGGTTCACGCTCGACAACTTCACCGCGATCTTCTCCTCGAAACGCCTGGTCGACGTCGCGCTCAACTCGTTCGTCTTCGTGGTCGGCACCGTGTCGCTGGCATTGGTCGTCAGCGTCAGCCTGGCCTACCTGTTCGAGCGGACCGACATTCCGGGACGCCGTTTCCTCGCGCCGAGCACGCTGGCCCCCATGGCCGTGCCTGCAACGGTCATGGCGGTGGCCTGGGTCCTGGCGGCCAACCCCACCAACGGCCCCATCGCCATCGTCATCGAGCGAGTCTTCGGGCTCTCGATCGACATCTACTCGCTGCCGGGCATGATCCTGGTGGCCGGCATCTTCGGTGTCCCGGGCATGTACATCATGCTCGCGCCGACGTTCGCCCGGCTGAACCTCGAATTCGAGGAGGCCGCGGCCACGTCGGGTGCAGGCTGGTGGACGCGAACCCGCAAAGTGGTTCTGCCGCTGACGATGCCGGGGATTTCCGCGGCCAGCATGCTGCTCGTCGTCATTGCCCTCGAGGAGTTCGCGATCCCGGCCATCCTCGGAATGCCGGACCAGATCTTCGTGTTCAGCAGCCTCATCCAGGCGTCGCTGCAGCCGCCGTCGGGTCTTGCCAACTACGGCCAGGCCAGTGCCTACGGCATCATGCTCGTCCTGCTGTCCCTCGTGATGATCGCCGTCTACCGGCGTCAGACCCGCGAGTCCCACCGATTCCAGGTGGTGGGCGGCAAGGGGTACCGGTCCACACCGGTGCGGCTGGGGCGGTGGCGCATCCCGGTCGCCGGCATCGTCTCGTTCTACGTTCTCGTCGCGATCATCGTGCCCATCCTGACCCTGGTCTGGACGAGCCTGACCCCGTACCTGCAGCCGATCAACTTCGACAACCTGGGTGCGCTCAGCCTCGCCAACTACGGCGCGATCTTCACCAACCCGAACCTGACGCACGCCGTCGTCAACACCCTGGTGATCAGCCTGATCACGGCGACGCTGACCGCCGGGTTCGCCCTGTGGCTGGCACTGGCCTCGACCCGCGCCGGACGCCTCGGCAGGGGCCTGTTCGATCTGTCCTTCCTGGTCTTCGCCATCCCCAGCGTCGTGCTCGGCATGGCTGTGCTGTTCCTGTACCTGTACCTGCCCATCCCGATCTACGGCACGATCTGGATCATCATCATCGCGTTCACCACCCGCTACATCCCACGCGGATCACGCATGATTCAGACGGCACTGTTGCAACTCGACAAGGGACTCGAAGAGGTGGGCCGCGTCAGCGGGGCGTCCAACGCCGTCGTGCTGCGCCGGGTGGTCTTCCCGCTCGTCGCTCCCGCGGTGTCGAGCACGTGGCTGTGGGTGTTCGCCAACTCCCTGGGCGAACTCCCGATCGCGCTGCTGCTGTCCAGTTCCGACAACCGCACCGTCGTGGTGCTGCTGTGGGACATGATCGGTGAAAGCGCGAACTATCCCGAGGCCAGCGCCCTCGCGGTCCTCCTGCTCGCCCTGTCCGCCGTCTCCGTCTGGTGGGTCAACCGCCGTGGCTTCCAACAACACATCTGAGGTGCCGTGAACATGAAAACCCTCGTTGGTTCCGACCATTCCGTGCAGATCTCCGGCCTGCAGAAACACTTCACCCGCCCGCACAGCGGCGAGGTGACCCGCGTCATCGACGATGTCAGCTTCTCCGTGCCGCAGAACAGCTTCTTCACCCTGCTCGGGCCCAGTGGGTGCGGCAAGACGACCACCCTCCGCTGTCTCGCCGGACTGGAGACCGCCGACAGCGGCGAGATCTGGATGAACGGCCAGGCCGTCTTCTCGGCCGCGGCGGGGCGCGACGTGTCTCCCGACGTCCGGCCGATCGCGATGGTGCCGCAGTCCTACGGGATCTGGCCGCACATGAAGGTGTTCGACAACGCCGCGTTTCCCCTGCAGTACGGCCGGAAGACGTACCCTCGCGCCGAGCGGGAGCGTCGCGTCCGAACGATGCTCGAACAGGTGGGCCTGTCGGAGTACGCGGACCGATGGTCCACCCAGCTCAGCGGCGGCCAGCAGCAGCGGCTGGCGCTGGCCCGCGCCCTGCTGTGCGAGCCGGAGGTCCTGCTGCTGGACGAACCGCTGTCCAACCTGGACGCCAAGCTGCGCTCACAGCTGCGCGCCGAGTTGCGCTCGTTCCAGCAGAAGTTCGGCGTCACCACCATCTACGTGACGCACGACCAGGGTGAGGCCCTGGCCATGTCCGACACGATCGTCGTCATGAATCGTGGTCGGATCGAACAGATCGGATCACCGAGCGAGATCTACGATTCCCCCGCGACACGGTTCGTGGCCGACTTCGTCGGCAGCGCCAACCTCATCCCCGGAGTGCTCGACCGGCCGGCGGGCTCCGGCGACCGCGTCGTCGACGCCAAGACGACCGTCGGGGTGGTGCGGTGCGAGCGTTTCACCACCCCACCCACCCCGCCCACCCCCGGCCAGGAAATGTTCGTGTGCATCCGGCCCGAAAACATCCGCATCATCCCCGAGGAGCGGGACACTCACGGTCCCAACCGATTCCCGGGGCGCATCGTGACCACCGAGTATCTCGGCGACCGCCAGGAGATGGTCGTGACCGTCGGGGACGTGTCGCTCCGCGCGCACGCCGACGCGCACCTCCGTGCTCGCCCGGGCGACGACGTGACCGTCGTCCTGGACCCGGCATGGACGGTCGCGCTGTGGTCGTAACCGCCGCGTGGGAGCGGGCGGCCGGCGGGTCGTTCTGAGTCGGTGAGGACCTCCTCACGAATGGAGGAGGTCCTCACCGCCAGTGCYCAGCTGACGGGAGCGCCGAACCACCGCGACAGTTGCTTGTCGAGTCCCGCCTGGTCGTCGCCGGCCCAGGCGACGTGGCCGTCCGGACGGAGTAACACGGCCGGCACGCCCAACTCGGCGTCGGCATCCGCGACGGAGTCGACCCGATCCGCCCAGCCGTCGATCGAGAGCCGGCCGGTCCGGTCGAGCAGAAGTCCGCGGCCACGGTGCATCTGTTCGTACAGGCGCCCGCTCCCGAGGCCGATGTCCCGGAGCCGTTTGCCGAGAAGTTCGTGCCCGTCGCCGAAGTCGTAGCGGATCCCGATGGCGGTGACCTTTTCCATCAGGTACCGGCTGACGACCTCGAAGTCCATCAGCTCCGTCACCAGCCGGCGCACGGCCTGGGGGCCTGGTTCGGTGGACATGAGCTCGCTCTGCGCGCGGGTGTTGTTCAGTACGTCGGCGCCCACCGGGTGCCGTTCGGAGTGGTAGCTGTCCAGCAGATCGACCGGTGCCCAGCCGTTGATCTCGGCGGCCAGTTTCCAGCCCAGGTTGAAGGTGTCCTGGATCCCGAGGTTGAGGCCCTGTCCTCCCAGCGGTGGGTGCACGTGCGCGGCGTCGCCCGCCAGGAACACCCGTCCGGCCCGGTAGCGCTCGGCCTGACGGGTGGCGTCGCCGAAGCGGGAGAGCCAGCGTGGTGAGTGGACACCGAAGTCGGTGCCGGCGAACGCTCGCAGTTGGCTCTCGACCTCCTCGAGCGTCGGGGGGACGGTGCTGTCCTCGGTGACGCTCTCGGCGGGGACGACGACCCCGTACAGGCCGTTCCCGGCGGGACCGACACCGAACCCCTTGTGGGTCTTGCGGACCTCGGCCACGATGGCGGCCAGTTCCTCCGGCGGAGTGGTCACCTCCATCTCACCCCGCAGCCACTCGACCTTGGCGGGTTCGCCGGGGAATCCGACGCCGAGCAGCTTGCGGACCGTGCTGCGGCCGCCGTCGCAGCCGACGAGGTAACGCGCACGCACCTGCTTGCCGAGCGACCCCGCCTCGGCGAGTTCGACGGTCACCCCGTCGGCGTCCTGGCTCAGGCCGATCAGTTCGCAGCCGCGCCGGATGTCGGCACCGAGTTCGGCGGCGTGCTCGCCCAGCAGGCGGTCGGTGACCGGCTGGGGGATGCCGAGGATGTAGGCGTGCGCGGTGTCCAGATGTTCGGGCCACGGTTTGTCGATGCCGGCGAAGCGACCGCCACCCGGGTACTGCGTGCCCTGCTCGAGGAACCGTTCGAGCAGCCCGCGCTGATCCAGGATCTCGATGCTGCGCACGTGCAGGCCGAGCGAACGGACCTGTTCGTTCGGCTCGACCTCCTTCTCCAGCACCAGCACGTCCACACCGTGCAGTCGCAATTCGGCGGCCAGCATCATGCCGGTCGGTCCGCCGCCGGCGATGATCACATCAGTCATGAAGCCCCGTTCATCCTTTCCGCAGATCCCGCTGGTCGTCCGACGTCGGGAAGTTCAGCTGAAGCGCTCGCCGGGCCGAAGACAGGTGATGCCGCATCGCCGCGGCGGCGGATTCCGGGTTGTGCGTGACGATCGCCGCGAGGATGGCCTCGTGCTCCCTGACGGAGTCGGTGCGTGGGTTCGCGCGACGGTCCGCGTCGCGGTACTGCTGCATGACGAGCGGATAGAGCAGGCTGTCGACGAACCTGGTGAGTGTGGCCTGCCGTGCCGCCCGCTTGACCTGTTCGTGAAACTTGCGGTTGAGATTCCAGTATTCCTCGCGTCCGCCGGGTACCTGCAAGTCCCACATACGCTTACAGGTCTCGGTCATCGCGGCGATGTCCGCCTCGGTGGCGCGCTCTGCGGCCTTCGCTGCCAGCRCCGACTCCAGGACCGCGCGGGTCTCGAGAATTTCGATCGCCTCGTCCACCGAGAACGAGCGGGTGCGAGCGCTCCGGTTCGCCTCGGTGGTGACATAGCCCTCCTGCGCGAGGCGCGCCAGCACCGAACGGATCGTCCCGCGTGAAACCTGGAGCTGGGTGGTGAGTCCCGACTCGGTGAGGCGGGAGTCCGGTTCGTAATGACCGGAGAGGATCAGGGCGCGCAGGTCGTGATACGCCTGCAGCGTCCGGTTGGCGCCCGAATCGGGGCCGCCCTCGTTGTCCGGGTCTGCGCCCGCAGCTAGCACCATCGTGTGTCACCCGACCCGTCGTGAGGGATGGCCAGTGTCGTCATCGGAGCCTCCCACATCATGTTGTACAACAACATCGAACGTACCGTGTCGAGCGCTCGATGCGAACGCGGTTCGGGGGCATGAAAAGCTTCCCTTCCTGAGTCGATCAGGTCCGTGCTGACGTGCACTATTGTTGCACAATTTCGGTGCAACRCCGATCGCCGGCGCACCACAAGTGATGCGTCGGCGAGCAGGTCCGCGGCGGGCCGATCAGAACAACCAGGGGACCTCGTCGTGGCCGAAGTCGTGGAAGTCGCCGAACCGCCCCGAATAGAACACCAGGCCGGTTCCTTCGCGGCAGCGCATGTCGGTGACTTCACCGTAGAAGACGCGGTGGTCGCCGATGTCGTGGGCGCTGTGGATCCTGCATTCGAGTTGGGCCAGAGCGTCTTTGATCAGCGGCAGGCCCGAGCGGCTGCGATCGCAGGGCAGATCGTCGAATCGGGCGCCGCCGCGGGTGGCGAACCGCCGGGCGAGTGCTTCCTGGCGGGACCCGAGGATCGAGACGGCGAACGAGCCCGCGGCCTCCACGGCCTCGGTGGTGCGGGAGCCGTGGGTGAGCGAGACGAGCAGGATCGCCGGGTCCAGGCTGATCGAGGTCAGGGAGCTGATCGTCATGGCGCTGGGGTCGCCGTCCCCGTCGTCGGCGCTGACGACGGCGACCCCGGTGGTGAACCGGCCCATGCTGCGCCGCATGTCCGTGGGGGTGGGGGCGTGGAATGCCGGAAGGGTCATCGCGGGCCTACTTACTGTGGTACCGGACTTCGAAGGTGACGACACCTTCGTCCGTGCTCCAGGGACCGTGGGGCATGCCCGGCGGCCGGCACGCGTACATTCCGGCGGTGAACGTCTCGCCGAGGGTGAGGTCCGTGAACGATCCCTCGAGGATGTAGACCTCCTCCCAGAAATCGTGCTTCTGCACGCCCATGGGGGTGGAGTCGGCGCCGGGTTCGTAGCGCAGGATCCGGGTGGCGACGTTGCCTTCGGGGTCCTTGGCGAGGATACGTTCGGTGATCTTCGGATCGTCACCCGGACACACGGTCCACTCGACGTCGGTGACCGGGAAGAATTCGAATTCGGGCTTGGCCATGAGGGGTTACTCGCTTTCCGCTTTGTATCCGTCGGTGAACTGCTGCACTGCCGCGACGGCGCTGTCGTAGTCGTAGTTGCGGTACGTGTACGCGCCCTTCACCACGAAGGGGGCGCCGGCGTAGAACATTTCGTACTGCTGGTGTCGTCCGGCGAATTCGGAGCCGATGATGTCCCAGGCCAGTTTGAAGAGTTTGATGCGTTCCTCGGACGGCACACCGGGGGACTGGACGTAGTGTTCGATGTCGCGGGACGTCAGCGGGCTGGTGAGGTCCTTGACGCTCGACGGGAGTTGCAGCACGCCGCCGCCGACGAGGTCACGCAGGATCGCGATCACCCGCGGGTAGATCTCCGACTGCAGGCCCATCGACCCGTACAGGGCCTGCCTGCCCGGCAGCCACATCCCCGCCGAATCCGGCTCGGCGGTGTATTCGGCGGCCAGCACCGCGGACCGGACCCCGCTGACGAGCGCGGCGAGTTCGCCGAGCTTTTCCTGCACGCTGGGGATCTTGTCGACGCCGTTGACCTGGGTGACGCGACGCGCGACGCCGGCGATGAATTCCAGCTTCGTCGCGAACCGGATCTGCGCCTGCCAGTTGCCGAGAACGTGTGCGCCCGTCTCGAAGAACTGCCGGCGGACACCGGTGGTGTCGCGGTCGACGAACACCCGATCCCACGGCACGAGGACGTCGTCGAAGACGAGGAGCGAGTCGGGCTCGTCGTAGCGGCAGGTCAGGGGGTAGTCGAACGAGCTCGTCGCGGCCGGGATGTACGGGCGCCGGACGTACTGCTTGAGGCCGGGGGCGTTGGCCGGGACGACGAAGCCGACGGCGAAGTCCTTGTCGTCCGGGCCGAGCGGTTTGATGCACGAGACGAAGATTTCGTCGGCGATCGCGCCGCCGGTGGCAAGCATCTGCGAACCGCGGATGACCAGGCCCTCCGTGGTCTCCTCGACCACGCCGGCCTGCAGGTATTCGCCCTCCCAGCCCGACGCCGTCGTCGCCCGCGAGACCTGCGGCGGGATGATCGCGTACGAGACGTAGAGGTTCTCGTCGAGCAGGCGCCGGTACAACGCGGAGACGTTCGCCCCGAAATCGTGGTCACCCTCGGCGGCGAACACCTCGGGATGCGCCGCGAACGCGGCCAGGAACGTCCCCACGTGGTCGGGGCTGCGGCCGATCCAGCCGTGCGTGTGCCGTGCCCACCGCTCGATCGCCTCCCGTCGCTGCGCGAGTTCCTCCCGCGACCGCGGAATCGAGAACACCCGATTGGCCGGGTTCCCGGTTTCGGGGGCGACGTACTGCATGCCGTTGGCCTCGTCCGCGGCGAGGTCGAACATCTCCGCCATGGTCCGGGTCACGGGCGCGAAGGCCGGATGGGTGGTGACGTCGTCGATCTTTTCCCCGTCGACGAGCACGACTCGCCCGTCGTTCAGGGAGGCCAGGTAGTCGGCTCCGGTGCGCATGTCAGTGTCCTTCGGTGGTGTAGGTGTGGGTGAGGGTCCGGCCGTCGGGCAGGGTGAGTTCGAGGTCCCACCGGTGTCCGGCGGTGAACTTCCCGTCGAGCAGCGGCAGGGTGCCCGCGAAGCAGAGCAGGTCCTCGCCGGTGTCGCCGATCCGGTCGGCGAAGATCTGCAGAAGGTTGTGCGGGGTACGGAGATTGGCCAGCGTGCCGTCCTGGTACAGCACTCCGTCGACCCACGACCGGGCCCGGCACGCGTCCCAGTCGAACGACGCCCAGTCCTCGATCTCCACGACGGCCGGGCCCACCGGCTTCGGGCACGCCCGCTTGGAGTCGCCGATGTCGACGGTCTCGAGTTGCCGGTCGGTGTGATCGGAGCCGACACCGAGGTAGTACCGCCCCCGGTGCCGCAGGATCACCGGCTCCACCTCGCCCGACGTGTGCGCGCCGGTGACCGGGGCCTGCGTCGCGGTGGTGATCGTCGCGATCTCGACGGGGTAGAACATCGGGACCTGCGCCGGCGGTGCGACACCGATGGCGGCGAGTTCGTCGATGTGATGTTGCACCGCCGCTTCGTCGCGGCCGGTGTATCCGGCGACCAGGGTCCGGACGTCGTCGAATCGCAGGGTCTCGGAAGAGTCGAGGGTGTCGAAGGTGAGCACCTGCGTGGTGGCGCCGGTCATGACAGGACCTTTCTGCGGTTGAGGAAGCTGTAGTCGTCGAGCCGGTCGTTCAGGACCGGGAACTCGGCGCGGGTGCGGTCGACCGCGGTGGGGTCGATCTCGGCGATGGTGATGCCCTCGGACGAATCGGCCTCGGCGATCACCGTTCCCCACGGGTCGACGATCCGGCTGTGGCCGCCGAGTTCGACGGAATTGTGGGTCCCGGTGGCGTTGCAAGCGATCACGAAGACCTGGTTGTCGACGGCGCGGGCCGACGTCAGCAGTCGCCAGTGCTCCCTGCGGGCCTTGGGCCAGGCCGCGGGCACGATGACGAGTTTCGCTCCGGCGGCGACCAATTCGGTCCACAGTCCGGGGAATCGCAGATCGTAGCAGGTGGTGGCCGCGATCGGGCCGAACGGGGTGTCGGTGGTGTGGATCTGCGTTCCCGGCTGCAGGAGCTGCGCTTCGAGGGAGGCGTATCCGAACACGTGAACTTTGCTGTAGTGGTGGTGGATCTGGCCGTCCGGGCCGATCAGGACCGCCGTGTTGCGCAGTCTGCCCTCTTCACCCTGTTCGACGATGCTGCCGGCGTGGATGTAGCAGCGCCGTTCGACGGCGACGGAGGCCAGAACCTGGACGGTGCCGCCGCCGAGAGTTTCGGCGGCCGAGGCGTAGTCGTCGAAGTGGTTGTATCCCACGCGCCACAGTTCGGGCAGAACGATGAGGTCGACGCTGTCGTCGAGTCCGGTCAGGAGGTGGCGCACGCGTTCGAGCCGGTGCGCGGGGGTTTCGGAATCGGGGCTGGCCAGCTGGGCCAGGGCTATCTTCATGGGTTTCCTTCGTGCCGTTAGATGTTCGGCCGTTTCATGGATTGCAGCGTGGTGTCGAGGTGCTCACGCACCGCCTGGACCGCAGCGGCGGGATCTCCGGCCGCGATCGCGTCGGCGATGGCGCGGTGCTCGACGAGGACCTGCTTCTTGCGGGTTTCGTCGGCCATGACGATGCGGATTCCCATCCGCATCTGACGGTCCCGCAGCGAGCTGTAGAAGTTGTTCATCAGTGGGTTGCCGGCCGCGCGGATGATGGCCGTGTGGAATTCGAGGTCGTGTGCGATGAAGTCGACCGGGTCGGTGTCGTTCTCCTGCAGTTCCAGGAGGATGCGGAGCCGGTCCGGCACCAGGCCCGGTTGGGGCGCGACTTCGGTGACGGACCATTCCTCGACCACTCGGCGGGCCTGCATGATGGCTTCGACGTCGCTGTCGGACAACGCCGGGATGAACGCGCCCTTGTGGGGCACTCGCCGGATGAAGCCTTCGGCCTCGAGGCGCAGCAACGCTTCTCGCACGGGGGTTCGGGAGATGCCGGAGGACGCGGCGACCTGCGCTTCGGACAGGAACATCTCTTCGTCGCGGGGCAAGGTGATGATGGTGTTCTTCAGCCACTCGTAGGCCAGCTCCGGTGCGGTTGCTCCGGTGGTCTTCGATGTCGTCATGGCTTGCCCCTTCGAGGAGAATCAGTTGATGACGGACGCCGGCGTTTCCGGCGTCCGGGACGTCGCTTCGTCACCCACGGCCGAGAGATCCACGGACTGCGTTTCCCGCGCGAGGAGTGAGGCGATCAGGGAGATGACTCCCATGGCGGCGAGGTAGGCACCGATGGCGTATCCGGTGCCGAACCGGGTGTAGAGCGCGATCGCGATGATCGGGGCCAGCGAACCGGCGAGGACCGACGCGAGGTTGTAGGCCAGCGAGACTCCGGAGTACCGGACCTCGGTGGGAAACAGTTCGGAGAAGAACGCGCCGATCACGGCGCTGTAGGCCGCGAAGATCAGCAGCCCCACCGCCACCGCGAGGGTGATCGCCGCCGGATTCTTCGTGTCCAGCAGGGCGAAGAACACGAACGCCCACACGATGGTGGCGGCGGACGCGCCGATGTAGATCGGTCGCCGGCCGATCCGGTCGGCGAGCACGGCGAACATCGGGATCGTCACCAGCGCAACGACCATACCGATCATGACGGCGTTCAATCCGGTGCTGCGGTCGAGTTCGAGGATCTGGGTGATGTAGGTGATGACGAACAGCGAGAAGATGTAGAAGCCGGCGTTCTCGCCGAAGCGGGTGAAGGCTGCGAGGAGGATCTGGCGCCAGTGTCCCCGGACGGCTGCGGCGAGCGGCATGCCCTTCTTCTCGGCAGGCGCGGTGTCCCGCGACTGCTCGAACAGCGGGGTCTCCGCGACGTACAGTCGCAACACCAGACCGATGATCACCAGGAGCGCCGACAGTCCGAAGGCGATCCGCCACCCCCACGACAGGAACGCGTCCTCCGACAGCGTGGAACCGAGGACCGCGAGTACCCCGGCAGCCAGCAGATTGCCCAGTGGCGGACCGAGATTGGGCCACGCGGACCAGAACGCCCGTCTCGTCGAATCGCCGTGTTCGGACACTAGCAGGACGGCGCCACCCCACTCGCCGCCGAGCGCGAAGCCCTGCACCAGCCGCAGAAGCACCAGCATCAGCGGTGCGGCGACGCCGATGGACGCGTAGGTGGGCAGGAACGCGATGAGGAAGGTCGACACTCCCATGAGCATCAGGCTGGCGATCAGGGTGGCGCGCCGGCCTTTGACGTCCCCGAAGTGCCCGAGCACCGCGGCGCCGAGCGGGCGCGCCACGAACCCGACCGCGTAGGTGGCGAACGCGAGCATGGTGCCCACCAGGGGATCTTCGGTGGGGAAGAACAGCTTGTTGAACACCAGTGCCGCCGCTGTTCCGTACAGGAAGAAGTCGTACCACTCGACTGCGGTTCCGGCGAGGCTCGAACCTGCGATGACGGGCAGGCTGGTGTGTGGTCTGCGATTGATAGATTTGTCGTTGGCGGTTGCCATAGTCGACTCCTAGGTCGAATCGTCGCTACGTGACGAGCTGCACGTCCTTGCGCCTACCTCCAAGTAGGCGACTCGAACGGTCGCGCAGATGGTGCTGCCCGGGCTCGGTGGTTGCTCCAACAGCCGCCGAGCCCGCTTTTTTTCTTGCCTCCGTCCGGCTGTGAAGCCGATCACCAAAGGCCGTACACCAGTTGTATACGACCGGTCTACGATCCGCAAGAGGGGTCCGGACTCTCCGTTTCATCCCCGTGACCCGGCATCTCTTGACGTCGGCCCGCGCACGACCTAGCTTAATCGAATCATATTCGATTAGTTGAAGGAGGGACCGTGGACGCCGAACTGCTGGTCGTCGGAGGCACGGTGCACACCGGCGATCCCGACCTACCCGTCACCGACGCGCTCGCCGTGTCCGGCGGTCGCGTGGTCGCGCTGGGTGAGCGGGCCCGTGCCCTGCGGGCGAGCGGTACCGAGGTGATCGACCTGGGCGGCGGCGCGTTGTTGCCGTCGTTCGGGGACGGGCACGTCCACCCGTTGCTCGGCGGCCTCGGATTGCGCGGCGCCGCGATCCGCGACTGCGGCAGCGTCGAGGAGGTCCTGCACGAGGTGCGCCGCTGGGCGGACGAGAACCCCGGGGCCGAGTGCGTCTTCGGGGACGGAGTGTCGCCGACGCTCGCGCCCGGCGGGCGCTTCGAGGCGCGCTGGCTCGACAGCGTGGTCCCGGACCGGCCGGTGGTCCTGCGCACGATGGACCATCACACCGCCTGGGTCAACAGTGCGGCGCTGCGGCGGGCCGGACTGACGCGGGACACCCCGGACCCGGCGGGCGGCGAGATCGTGCGGACCGCCGACGGCGAGTTGCTCGGCACTCTGCGCGAATGGGGTGCGATCGATCCGGTGCTCGCGCTGGTGCCGGAGGCGACTCTCGACGTCCGGGTCGACGCGCTCGCGTCGGTGTCGAGGATGCTTGCCGCCGCGGGCATCACGTGGGTGCAGGACGCGTGGACCGAACTGGACGACGTCGACGTGTGGCTGACGGCCGCGGACCGCGGACTGCTCGCCACCCGTGCCAATCTCGCGTTCCGCGCCACCCCGGAGGGCTGGGAGGCCGACCGGGACGCGTTCGCCGTGGCACGCAAGCGGGTCGGGGAACGGGGCGGCGACACGGTCAAGGCGGGAACGGTCAAGTTCTTCGCGGACGGCGTGATCGAGGCAGGCACCGCAGCCCTGCTGGCGCCCTACACGGATTGTCCGCACTCCCACGGCATCAGCAACTGGACGACGGACGAGCTGTGCCGGGCCGCGGCCGAGGTGGACCGGCTCGGATTCCAGATCCACATCCACGCCATCGGCGATGCGGGGGTGCGCATGGCGCTCGACGCGATCGAATACGCCGACCGGTGCAACGGTCCTCGTGATCGTCGCGCCACCATCGCGCATCTGCAGTTGGTCGACGGCGAAGACCTCGACCGGTTCACGTCGCTCGGGGTGGTCGCCAACTTCCAGCCGTTGTGGGCCCAACTCGACGCCCTGATGACGGAATTGACGATCCCGCGAATCGGCGCCGAGCGGAGCGCGCAGCAGTATCGGATCGGAACGCTGTCCGAGCGCGGCGCGCGGGTGGCCTTCGGCAGCGACTGGCCCATCACCGCGTACGAGCCGATCAGGGGCATCGCCACCGCGATCCACCGGCAGACACCGTCCGGCATCCCGTCGGAGGGATGGCTGCCGCGGGAACGCGTCGGCCTCGAACGGGCCCTCGCCGCGTATTCGGCCGGCGTCGCCTATCAGGGATTCGAGGAGGACCTGTGGGGCCGGCTGCTGCCGGGAATGCGCGCCGACATGATTCAGCTGCCGGTCGATCCGTACGACCTGTCGTCCACGCAGGCGCTCGGCGAGCTCGCCGTGACCCGGACCTGGCTGGGCGGCAAGCGGGTTCACTGACGCCCGGTGCTACCGCCGCACCGCGCCGCGGTCCTGCAGGAGGGCGCGAAAGCCCGCCAGTAGTGCCGCCAGGCCGAGTTCGAACGCCTGCTCGGCCCGCTCCGGGCCGCGTGGTGCGGCGGCGAGCGCCCGGGTCAGCGGATCGTCGGCCGTCGTCGCGTCCGCTTCGATCATGACCTCCGGTGCGGCCGCGTCCAGGGCGGCCCCGAGGAGAAAATTCTCCGCGGCGGTGATGACGGCCATGATGTGGTCGTCCGGGAAGCCGGCGTCGCGCAGACCGGCGGCCGCCGAGTGATACACGGACAGCGAACCGGGATCGCGCACCGTCTCGGTGGCGAGGAGGCGGATGGCCGTGGGGTGCCTGCTGAACGCTGCCCGGTACGACCGCGCCCACTCGGACAGGGCCTCGTCCCACGGCAGACGCTCGAACGACGATCCGTCGATCTCCCGGACGACGCGGTGCCGCACCAGTTCGACGACGGCGGCGCGGCCCTTGGCGTGGTGGTAGATCGACGACACCTGCACGTCCAGGTGCCGGGCCAGATCCGGCATCCGGAAGTCGCCGTCGCGATCGACCAGTTCGAGTGCCGCTTCCGCGATTCGTTCGCGGTCCAGGCGTGCGACGCGGGGTCTGCCCATCGCTGCACCCACCTTTCCAATCGAAATTCATTCGATTATGCCCTTGTGGCGCCGGTCACTTCGTTCTAGTCTAATCGAAACACATTCGATTGTTTCCTCGTCGCGTATCCGCGCCCTGGTTTCCCCGCCGTCGCGCCCCTGCCCGGACTGGAGAAGTTCCTCATGAAGAAAACCGCACCCGGACCCGCCTCCGGCGCGCAACTCGAGGGCGGCGCCCTCGGCACCGCCGGTATCGTGTTCTTCGTCGTCGCGGCCGCCGCGCCGTTGCTGGTGATGGCGGGCGTCGCGCCCCTGGCGCTGAACGTCGGGGGCATCGGGGCGCCCGGCGGGTACATCCTGGCCGGGCTCGCGCTGGGCGTGTTCGCGACCGGCTTCACCGCGATGAGCAAGTACATCCACAACGCGGGAGCGTTCTACTCGTACATCTCGATCGGGCTCGGCCCCCGGTGGGGTCTGGCCGCCGCGGTCCTCGCCCTCGTGTCCTACAACGCCCTCGAGATCGGGATCTTCGGCGCCCTGGGGTATTTCACCCAGTCCACCATGGCGGATCTGGTCGGCCTGGACCTTCCGTGGGGGCTGTGGTCGCTGATCGGCGTCGGGCTCATCTGGTTCCTCGGGTCGCGGTCGGTCCATGTCGGCGCGCGGTTCCTGATCCTGCTGCTGAGCGCCGAGACCGGGATTCTGGTCCTGCTCGCCGTCGCAGTCCTCCTTCGCGGCGGTGCCGAGGGCCTCGGTGTCGAGTCGTTCGCTCCCGCCCACGTGTTCAGCCCCGGCCTGGGCGGGGTACTGACGCTGGCGTTCGCCGCGTTCATCGGGTTCGAAGCGACCGCCCTGTACCGGGAGGAGGCGAAGGACCCGTCCCGCACGATCCCCCGGGCGACGTACCTGGCGGTCGCGTTCCTCGGCCTCTTCTACGCCTTCATGGTGTGGATCATCATCCAGGCCTACGGCCCCGATCAGGCGCTCGCGCTCGCCGCCTCCGACCCCGCCGCAATGTACTTCGACGCCATCGAGAACTACGTCGGTGGCTGGGCGAGCACGCTCATGGAACTGCTGATCATCACGAGCATCCTCGCGAGCCTGCTGGCGTTCCACAACGCGATCACCCGCTACGCCTTCGCGTTGTCGCGCGAGCACGTACTTCCCCGGGTGCTCGGCAAGCTACACCCGGTCTACAAGTCGCCGTATGTGGCGAGCGCCGTGCAGAGTCTGCTCGCGGCGATCGTGATCGCCGGGTTCGCGCTCGCAGGCGCCGACCCCTACCTCCAGCTCCTGCTCTGGGTGAATTCGCCCGGCGTCGTGGGCATCGTCGTCCTCCAGGCCATGGCCGCCGCAGCCGTTCTCGCCTTCTTCTGGCGTGATCGCCGCGGGCATTCGGTCTGGAGGGTCCGGATTGCCCCCGCGGCCGCCCTCGCCATGTTGATGTACGCGACGTGGCTGATCGTGGCCAAGATGGACCTGCTCACCGCCGCCGGACCCGCCGTGAACACGATCCTCGTCGCCGTCACGCCGGTCAGCCTGGTGATCGGGTTGGCGCTCGGCACGCGGCTCGCGCGACGCAACCCCGACCTCTACGCCCGGCTGGGCACCACAGACGTGGATGCCGAGCCCTCGGTCGCGCCCGAAGAAGTAAGCAATCCGATCCCGCCGGGCACGGTGACCTAGACGTGTCCGCTCCCCGGACCCTCTGGTTCAGGTGGACCTCGCGCCGAGTCGGCCCAGGACAGGGGCCCGACCGATAGAAACGTCGACCCGCTGCGCCTCGTCAGAGCCGTACCCCTTCCGTAACGAATCCTCGTCGGATTCGGACATATCCCGGGAATCCGAACCAGGGGAGGGATCGACGTGAGTCGAGTAGTGCGAAAGTTGACGATCGCGGTGCTCGCGGTGAGCGCATGGATCGGGTGTTCGGTGCCGGCGAATGCCGAACCGCCACAGTTCGACGGCGTGACCACCCTCCAAATCCCCGGAACGGTGGTCGGCTGGCCGCTGACCCGCGGCGGCGCGTTCTACAACCCCGTCGTCCACCACGGACACGGGCAGATCTATCCGACCCCGGATGGCTACGGATACGAGTTCCAGTGGATCAATCTGTCGACCGGAGCGTCCGGGATCATCACCGATCAGCATCCTGATCGCGATGCAGTCACGACCGGCCCCGGTCAGGTGGTCGTCACCGTGACCGCGCACCTCCCGGGCCTGTACGACGTGTACGGCACACCGAGCGTCGGCACGTTCTACGTGGCGCCGTAGACGCGAGATCACGGCGAGGAGCACAGACTTCCTCCTCCCGCACACGGTTGATCCGTGAGTCTTTCGGCGCAAACCCGGTCCTTCAGGGCCGGGATGGCCGATCTGGATCTGTCGGACTGTGTGGCTAGTGTCTGGGTCATGGCGGGGAGGGTGGTGAAGCGGGCGTTCAAGTTTCGTTTCTATCCGACTGTGGTGCAGGCGGAACAGCTTGCCCGGACGTTCGGGTGCACCAGGTATGTCTACAACCGGGCGTTGGCCGAGCGGACGCGGGCATGGTCGCAGGAGCAGCGTCGGGTGACCTACAGCGACACGTCGAAGATGCTCAC
>NZ_JBFUHV010000044.1:2500-58892 GCF_056402215.1 Rhodococcus sp. P4_B6
GCGCGGACACCACGACGACGTCGGACTCGGTCATGAGCCGGAGCAGCGACGTGTTGTCGCCCGCCCATTGGAGGCCTTCCGCGTCGGCGTCGAGATTTCCCCGCCCGGTGATCGCGCAACCCTCTGCACCGAACTTGCGGAGCAGGCTCCACGACCTCCCGCCGATGTGACCGAAGCCGACGAATCCGATCCGCGCACCACGCATGGACCGGGACTGCGCGATCGCGTCGTCGTAGACCGACGTGGCCCACACGTCGCCGCGGAGGGCGCGGTCGTGACCGAGGAAGCCGCGGCGCAGCATCAGCGCCGACGACACGATGTACTCCGCGATCGAGTCCTCGTGGTGGAACGTGTTGGCGACCAGGGTGTCGGGGGGAAGGGCGTCGAAGGCCACGTTGTCGGTGCCCGCGCCGGCGACGTGCAGCAGGCGCAGCTTCGGCGCCGCGGCCGCCATCGCGGCGGTGAACCGGCCGCCCACGTACACGTCGGCGTCGGCGAGGTCGGGGACGATCGCCGACTCGTCGAACTTCCGATGCCACGACACCACGGCGCCGGACGGCAGCCCCGACTCGAACAGTTCGCGATGCGGCAGCAGATTCCGGTCGCCGACGACGATCTTCATCAGGCGCGGACCAGCGCCGGGCGCTTGCTGTCGAACGACCAGCCGGGCACCAGGAACTGCATGCCGACCGAGTCGTCGCGCGCACCGAGCCCCTTCTGGAGGTACAGCTCGTGCGCGGCCTCGACCCGGTCCATGTCGAGCTCCACCCCGAGGCCCGGCGTCGACGGCACGGTCAGGTAACCGCCCTCGATCGCGTACGGGTCCCTGGTGATCCGCTGACCGTCCTGCCAGATCCAGTGGGTGTCGATGGCGGTGATGTCGCCCGGGGCCGCGGCGGCCACGTGGGTGAACATGGCGAGCGACACGTCGAAGTGGTTATTGGAATGCGATCCCCAGGTGAGGCCCCACGCATCGCAGAGCTGGGCGACGCGGACCGATCCGGCCATCGTCCAGAAGTGCGGGTCGGCGAGGGGGATGTCGACGGCGCCGGAGCGAATGGTGTGCCCCATCTCGCGCCAGTCGGTGGCGATCATGTTGGTGGCGGTCGGCAGTCCGGTGGCGCGCTTGAACTCGCTCATCACCTCGCGGCCGGAGAAGCCGCCCTCGGGGCCGACCGGGTCCTCGGCGTACGCGAGCACGTCCTTCAGCCCGCGGCAGGTCTCGATGGCCTCCGACAGCAGCCACCCGCCATTGGGGTCGAGGGTGACCCGGGCGTCGGGGAACCGTTCGGCCAGCGCCGTGACGGCCGCCGCCTCCTCGCGGGGCGCGAGGACGCCACCCTTGAGCTTGAAGTCGGCGAACCCGTACCGCGCCTGCGCTGCCTCGGCGAGTCGCACGACGGCGTCCGGTGTCAGCGCCTCCTCGTGCCGCAGGCGCAGCCAGTCGTCAGACTCGCCCGCACCCGACTGATAGTCCAGGTCGGTTCTGTTGCGGTCACCGACGAAGAAGAGGTAGCCGAGCGCCTGCACCTTCTCGCGCTGCTGACCGTCGCCGAGCAGGGCCGCGACGGGGACACCGAGGTGCTGCCCGAGGACGTCGAGGAGCGCCGATTCGACGGCGGTGACGGCGTGGATCGCGACGCGGAGGTCGAACGTCTGGTTGCCGCGGCCTGCGGAGTCGCGGTCGGCGAACGTGCGCCGCAGGTCGGCGAGCACGCCGTTGTACTCGCCGATGCTGCGCCCGGTCACGATGGCGCGGGCGTCCTCGAGGGTACGCCGGATCGGCTCACCGCCGGGGACCTCGCCGACACCGGTGTTGCCGTCGGAATCGGTGAGGATCACCAGGTTCCGGGTGAAGTACGGGGCATGCGCGCCGGACAGGTTCAGGAGCATGCTGTCGTGTCCCGCGATCGGGACCACTCGCATGTCGGTGACGACCGGGGTGCTCGTTGTACTCATCTTCCGAAACCTTCCTTCACAGCGCAGCGCCGCCCGTGAGGCGCCTCACAACGAAAACTCTAAGTGGCCCGATCGATACATGTCCAAGACTTGTTGAGCATCGAACGATGCAGACACTGCATCAGAGAAGCTGCTGTCCGATCAGCATCAACGCGCCCACACAGGACACCGCGATCGAGGTCCGGCGCAGGCGAGACGCGTCCAGGTGGCGGTTCACGAACCGCGACGCCACGTATCCGAGCACCGTCACCGGGGCGAGCAACGCGAACATCACCGCCGACTCGCGATGCACCGAACCCGTCGCGGCGAGAACCGCGACCGACAGCGTGGAGCCCACCAGGAAGAACGCGCTCATGTTGCCGCGCAGCTGCGCCCCCTTCGACCCCTGCATCACCAGCGCCATCGGCGGTCCGCCGATCGACGTGGCCGTGCCGAGGAGACCCGACGCGGCCCCGGCGACGGCGAGGTTCCGGCGTCGCGGCTGCGGCGCCCAGCCCAGGGTCGCGAAGACGACCCCGGACAGCACCACGCCCGCGAGCAGCAGCGACAACCCCCGTTCCGGCAGCACCACCAGCAGTACCGCGCCCGCGACGGTGCCCGGCACCCGGCCGGCCAGAGCCCACCCCGTGCCGGTCAGGTCCAGGGCCTCCCGTTCCCGCCACACCACCATCACCGTCACGACCGTCACCGTCATGATCAGCGTCGCGGGCAGCAGGCTCGGATCGACGAGCGCCACGACCGGTGCCGCGAGCATGCCCATCCCGAATCCGATCGACGCCTGCATGCACGAGGCGAGGAAGACGGCGAGCGCGATGACCGCGAACTCGGCCCCGCTCACCCGACCGCGACCGGCACGCCGAGCGCGACCGGACGGCGAGGATGGTGGCATTCGGCGACATGGCTGCTTTCGCTCGCATCGACGGCGGCGGGCGGCACCGTGCTCGCGCAGATGTCGGTGGCGTGGGCGCAGCGGGTGCGGAACCGGCAGCCCGACGGCGGGTTCAGCGGCGACGGAACCTCACCCTCGAGGATGATCCGCTTGCCGCGGGATCCGGCGTCCAGCTTCGGTGCCGCCGACATCAGCGCCTCGGTATACGGGTGGGCGGGGCGGTCGAAGACGGCGTCCGTCGCACCCGTCTCCACGATCCGGCCGAGGTACATCACGGCGACGCGGTCGGCGACGTGCCGGACCACGGACAGGTCGTGCGAAATGAACACGTACGAGATGCCGAGCTGTTTCTGCAGGTCGTTCAGCAGATTGAGCACCTGAGCCTGCACCGACAGGTCGAGAGCCGACACGGGTTCGTCGCAGATGACGACGCTCGGGTTCAGCGCCAGGGCCCGGGCGATCCCGAGACGCTGACGCTGACCGCCGGAAAACTCCTGCGGGTAGCGGTGCTCGTCGCTCGGCCGCAGCCCCACGAGGTGCAGCAGTTCGCGCACCCGCGCCGCCCGGTCGCGGCTGGTCTTGTACATCGTCTTGTGGGTGCGCCACGGCTCGGCGATGATGTCCGCCGCCGACATCCGGGAGTTCAGCGACGCATAAGGGTCCTGGAACACCATCTGCACCCGGCGGCGCAGCGCCAGCAGATCCTTGCCCTTGAGCGAGAACGGGTCGACGCCGTCCCACGTCACCGAACCGGAGTCGGGACGCTCGAGCATCATCAGCGTCCGGGCGAGGGTGGACTTGCCACAGCCCGATTCGCCGACGAGCCCGAGCGTTTCGCCGCGGGCGAGGTCGAGGTCGATGCCGTCGAGCGCACGCAACTGGTTCTTGCCCGCCGCGTTGGCAGGCACCTTGAACGTCTTGGTGAGGCCCCGCACCTTCAGAATCGACTCGGACATGTCAGACCTCCTCGGGAAAATGGCACGCCGAGCGGCGGCCAGCCGCGACGCCGGCGAGCGGCGGGCGGGTGGTGCGGCACAGGTCGCGGGCGAGCGGGCAGCGCGCCTGGTAGACGCAGCCGGACGGGATGGAGTGCAGGTCGGGCGGGGTGCCGCCGATCGACTTCAGGTCCTCGCCGCGGACCGCGTGCACGGGGACCGAATCGAGCAGGCCCTTCGTATACGGGTGCTGTGGCGAGGAGAAGACCTCGGCGACCGGTCCGGTCTCGACGACGTTGCCGGCGTACATGATCGCGACGCGGTCGGCCTCCTCCGCCACCAGCGCGAGGTCGTGGGTGATGAGGATGACGGCCATGTCGTGCTCGGTGCGCAGGTCCCGCAGCAGCGACATGATCTGCGCCTGCACGGTGACGTCGAGTGCGGTGGTCGGCTCGTCGGCGAGCAGGACCGTCGGGCTCAGCGCGACGGCCATCGCGATCAGCAGGCGCTGCCGCATGCCGCCGGAGAACTGGTGCGGGTAGGAGTCGATGCGCGATTCCGGCTCGGGAATCCCGACCCTCTGCATCAGCGAGATCGCTTCGCGCCTCGCCTCTTTCGCGGACAGCCCGCGGTGGATCCGGAACGGTTCGGCCAACTGCTTGCCGACGGTGTAGACGGGGTTGAGCGCGGTCAGCGCGTCCTGGAACACGATGGCGAGTTCGGTCGCAGCGAGGGCGCGGCGGGTCTTCGCCTTCGCCGTCACCAGGTCGACGTCGCCGAGGCGGACCGAGCCGTCGGTGACGTCGGCGATCGGCTCGAGCAGGCCGACGAGCGCCTGCGCGGTCATCGACTTGCCGCACCCCGACTCACCGAGCAACGCGAGGGTCTCCCCGCGTCGCGCGGTGAACGACACGTGGTCGACGGCCCGAACCGTGCCCGAGGGGGTGCGCAGGTCGACGGTGAGATCCGCGACCTCGAGTGCGACACGGTCGGTGTCTGCGAAGTCGGGTGATTCGACAGCCGGTGCAGGTGCACTCATGAGACGACCTTTCGGGTGGGGAACAGCCGGGAGCGACGCGACCGCGGGACGGTCAGGCGCCAGCGCTGGGCGGGGTCGGTGGCGATCCGGGCCCACGCGGCGAGCACGGTCGCCGACACGGTGGTGATGACGATGGCGAGTCCGGGGAAGAAGGACAGCCACCACGCCGTCTGCAGGTACGTCCGGCCCTGAGACACCATCAGGCCCCAGCTGATGTCGGGCGGCTGGATGCCGATGCCGAGGAAGCTCAGCGACGACTCGGCGAGCATCACGTAGCAGAAGTCCAGGGTGGCGACGGTGAGCAGAGTCGGCAGCAGGATGGGGAACACGTGCCTGCGGATGACGGCCCCGCTGCGGGCGCCGAACGTCCGTGCGGCGTCCACGAACAACCGGCTCTGCAGTTCCGCCGACTCCGCGCGGGCGGTGCGGAGGTAGATCGGGATGCGGGTGATCGCCAGCACCAGGACGATGTTCGCCGCGCTGGGCGAGAACACGTACAGGACGACGACGGCCATCAGCAGCGACGGGAAGCTCATGATGACGTCGGCGACGCGCATCGCCGTCGTCTCCCGCCAGCCGCGGTGGTAACCGGCCCACATGCCGATGAGCGAACCGACGATGCAGGACAGCGCGACCGCGGGCAGCGCCACCAGGAGGGTGGTGCGGCACGCGACGATCAACCGGGCGAGCATGCTGCGCCCGAGCGGGTCGGTGCCGAGGATGTTCATCCACCCGTTCGCCACGTGGAACGGTGCGAGGTTGGACTGGTCCAGGTTCTGATCGGTTGCGGCGTCGCCGACCAGCCACGGGCCGAAGACGGCGACGAGGAACACGAACACCAGGATCGCCGCCGCGACCGTGGCCACCCGGTCCCGAAGAAGCAGTTTCCACAACGGCGTCTTGTTCCGTGCGGGCTTGGGCGCGGGATCGGCCGGGGCCGGGGGCGTCTCGTCGGGGCCCTGGTGGACGTCGCCGGCTCCGTCGAGGCGGGGAGCGTTGTCTATGGACATGTCGGCGGCCTCCTAGACCTTGGTCTTCTCGCGGACACGCGCGTCGAGAAGTGCGTAGCCCGCGTCGATCAGGATGTTGAGGACGAAGATGCTGACCGCGGTCAGGAGCACCGCCGCCTGCAGGACCGCGAAGTCTCGCTGCAGGATCGCGTCGATCATCAGCTTGCCGATGCCGGGCCACCCGAAGATCGCCTCGACGACGACGGCGCCGTTGACCAGGCCGACGGTGAGGTCGCCGGCCACCGTCAGCGCCGGGGCAGCGGCGTTGCGGAGCGCGTGATGGGTGACGACGCGCAGGTCGCCGGCACCCTTGCTGCGGGCAAGACGTACGTATGGTGCGGACAGCGCCGACACCATCGCGCCGCGCACCACCTGGGTGAGCACGCCCAGCGGGCGGATCAGCAGGGTCGCGATCGGCAGGATCCACGACAGCGCGCTTCCGGTGCCCGACGTGGGCAGCACTCCCAGCACCACCGCGAAGATCCACACGCCGGTGATGGCGAACCAGAAGTCGGGGATGCTGGCCGCGGTCATCGACAGCAGGCTCGAGATCCGGTCGGCCAGCGAGTTCGGCCGGTACGCCGCCCAGCAGCCGATCACGACGGCACCGATGATCGCGAGCAGCATTGTGAAGAACGCCAGCTGCAACGTGGCGGGGAACGCCCGCAGCGCCATGGTCGCGGCGGATTCACCCGTGCGCAGCGACTCTCCGAAGTCGAGGTGGGCGACCCCGGACAGGTAGTCGGCCATCTGGCTCAGCACCGGCTTGTCGAGGCCGTTCTCGGCCGCGAACTCGGCGCGCTGATCGGGGGTCGCGGAGACCGGGAGGTAGAGGTTGGTCGGGTCGCCGGTGAGGCGGGCGAGCAGGAACACACCGAAAAGGACGACGAGGAGAGGTACGAGGCTGGTGTAGACGCGTCGGCGCAGGAAGGCGAACATGACTCACCGCCTTCGGATCGGGTTCGGTTGGGACATCACAGTTCCTCCGGGGGCTGGGAAGAGGGTTTAGCCGTTTGCGGATGTGTCCGCGTGGGTCATCTCGCTCAGGCGCATCTCGTCGCCGGTCGCGGAGTTGGGCGTGTACTGCACGGTCGGGGACTTGGCGAGAACCGCGTTCATGTGGGCGATGTACGCAAACTGCCGGATCTCTTCCGGCTCGTTCGCCAGGACCGACGCGAACGCGTCCTGGCGGGCGTCGCCGACGAGTTGCTCGGCGGCGGCGATCTGCGCGTCGTATCCGGCCGAGCCGAAGTAGCTCTGGTAGCCGTCGCTGCGCATGTACTGGTCGACGGTGAACTGCGCGTCACCCGCCTGGTTACCGTGCTGGATCATCAGCAGAATCGGTCCGGTGCCCTGCGGGAACGGCCGGATCTGGTACTGCATCTGCCCGGCMGTGTCCATCATCTCGATCTTCACGTTCAGGCCGGCCTTGCTCAGCGAGTTCTGGATGACCTCGATGGTCTCGTTGATCTTGGGGAACTGGCCTGTGCGCCCGATCAGCCGGATCTGGTTGTCGACGGGGACGCCGTCGGCCTTGGCCTCCGCCACCAGTTGCGCGGCGCGGTCGGGGTCGTAGGGGGTCGGCTGCAGGTCGGGGTCGAACCCGACGATGCTGCTGCCGACGAGTTGCCCGGCCGGGTCGCCGAGTCCCTGGAACAGCGCCTTGACGATCCCCGCCCGGTTGACGGAGAGGTCGATGGCCTCGCGGACACGGTAGTCGTCGAGCGGCGGTTCGGTGGCCATCATCCGCAGCGCCGTCGTCTCGTTGTTGGGGTAGGCGACGCCGAGGTCGCCGGCGCCGTCCTCCGGACCGAGGTACGTGGCGAGTTCGGCCTCGTCGTTGGCGACCATCGCGGCCCGCACGCTGCCCTCGGTCCGCCACTGGTAGATCGCCCGCGCGTACTCGGGGGCCGTGCCCCAGTACGTGTCGTTGCGGACCAGGGACAGCCGCTGGCCGTGATCCCAGTAGTCGATCTTGTAGGGGCCGGTGCCGATGGGGTCGCGCACCTTGTCCTTGGCGTCGGTGGTGGACGGCACCATCTCCACGAACGAGATCCGCAGCGGCAGGATCGGGTCGGCGGTGGGCGTCTGGACCGTCACGGTCGACGGGTCGATCGCGTTCACCACGAGCGCGTCGTCGCCGAAGACGTACCCGTCGACGTCGCAGCCGATGGTCGAGTTGACGGTGCGGTCGATCGAGAACGCGGCGTCCTCGGCGTCGAACGCGCTGCCGTCGCTGAACGTGACACCGGGACGGATCCGGAACGTCCAGACGGTGTCCGACGTCTGCTCCCACGAGTCGGCGAGCTTCGGCTCCAGGTCGCCGGTGTCGGCGTTGCGTTCCACCAGCGGCTCGGTGATGTTGGAGCGGACGACGACTCCGGTCGAGGTGAGTGACGCGTCGCAGGGCTCGAGCGTGGGCGGCTCCTGCGGGAGCACGATCCGCAACGTGTCGGGGCTGGCGGCGTCGCTGTGGCTCGAATTGGCCACCGAGCAACC
Source organism: Rhodococcus sp. P4_B6 (assembly GCF_056402215.1). Classification (NCBI taxonomy): domain Bacteria; kingdom Bacillati; phylum Actinomycetota; class Actinomycetes; order Mycobacteriales; family Nocardiaceae; genus Rhodococcus; species Rhodococcus sp. P4_B6. Next base: position 10,832 of record NZ_JBFUHV010000044.1, read on the forward strand.
TGCGGCCAGAGCCGGCACCGTCAGAGCGGCGGTGGCCACGGCGACGACGCGGTAACGGGTTCCCTGCTGCAGCGAACGTGCAGGGCTCATGGTGTCCTCCGTAGGGATGTGTCGCGTACTCGACGCGAGTGAAGAGGGCCCGCCTGTGACGGTAGCCACAACGCTATGAGCGGCCCCGGGGAGCGTCAACAGGGGGTGACGGCGCAAAACGGCTCGTGAGGGCCGTCACAGACGCGATATCAGGGAGACTGCGATCACCCCGGCGGGCCCCTGACCGGCGCATACCCGAAGTTTTGACATCTGCGCACGTCAGCGCGCCGCCGACCAATGCCGTTTCAGTATCGATCCATGTTATTTACGTGTTGGACAGGTATTCCGAGGGCCGCTTAACTTACGGGTAACCGGCGGCGCGGACAGCCGCGTCGCCACTCGTCAGGAGGCACGATGGTGACCGCAGAGGCGTCCGTGAAAGAAGCTGCCGCACAGACCGTTTCGGGAGGGCGGGTTCTGCAGGTCGGGCCGCTGAAGCCGTCGCTCACCGCAACGCTCTCCGAGAAGTACGACGCCCTCACCCTCCCCCTCGGAGAAGACCGGAGCAGCTTCCTCGCCGAGCACGGCGAAACCGTCACCGCCGTCGTGACGTCCGGACGCACCGGAGTCGACGCCGCCCTGATGACGGAACTGCCGAATCTCGGCGCCATCGTGCACTTCGGAGTCGGTTACGACACAACGGATGTCGAGCGCGCCGAAGAACTCGGAATCGGCGTCAGCAACACCCCCGACGTCCTCACCGACTGCGTCGCCGACACCGCCGTCGGACTGCTGATCGACACGCTCCGCGGATTCTCCGCCTCGGACCGCTTCGTGCGCGCGGGCCGCTGGCCCGCCGAGGGCAACTACCCCCTCACCCGGAAGGTCAGCGGCACCCGGGTCGGCATCGTCGGCCTCGGCCGCATCGGCTCCGCCATCGCCGCCCGCCTCACCGGCTTCGGCTGCACGATCTCGTACCACAATCGGCGGGAGGTCCCCGGTTCGCCGTTCGCGTACGTCGACTCGGCCGCCGCCCTCGCCGCCGGGGTCGACGTGCTGATCGTCGCCGCGGCCGGCGGCAAGGGAACCCAGAAGCTGGTGGACCGAGAGGTTCTCGAAGCACTCGGGCCAGGCGGCTATCTGATCAACGTGGCACGCGGAAGCGTCGTCGACGAGGACGCGCTCGTCGAACTGCTCACCGAACGCAAACTCGCCGGCGCCGGACTGGACGTGTTCACCCGGGAGCCCCACGTTCCCGAGGCGCTCCTCGCGCTCGACACCGTCGTCCTCCTCCCCCACGTCGGGAGCGGAACCACCGAGACCCGCGCCGCGATGGAGGCTCTGACCCTGCAGAACCTCGACGAGTACCTCGCCCAGGGCACCCTGACCACCCCCGTTCTCGATCCGAGGTCACGATGAGCGTCATTCTCAGTTACGTCCCGACCGTCGAAGGTCGTGGCGCCCTGACCTTCGGGTTCATCGAAGCCCGCATGCGCGCAACGGATCTCGTGGTGATCGCCGACGGCGACAGCGCCTCGGCAGCCGGATTCGAGGCCGAACTGCACTCCGCCAGGGAGGAAGCGGACGCGGGCGCCGTCGACTACCGCATCGCACGGAACGAACCCGGCCGCTCCCACGCCGACAACCTCATCGACGCGTCCTACGACTCCGCCGCCGAACTCCTCGTCCTCGGCATGCGCCGCCGCTCCCCGGTCGGCAAACTCCTCATGGGCAGCGTCGCCCAGCGCGTGCTCCTCGAGGCGCAGTGCCCGGTCGTCGGGGTCAAGCCGCCGGTCGCCGCGGAGGTCTGAGCCGCCCCGGCGAAGTGCCCGAATCGCGGCGGATCGTGCTGCGGCGGCGGTATTCTTCCGGGCACGGGCCACGAGAGGACTGCCGATGCGCCGATCACCGTTCACCCGACTCGGCCGTCGGGCGGCCGTCATCACCGGCGCGCTGATCCTCGCCACCGCGGTGGCCGCCGCACCCGCCATTTCGGCGATGCCGGCCGCGAACACGCTCTACGTGACCGAGAACGGCACCGGTTCCGTGCTGTCCCTGCCCGCCACCGGCGGCAACCCGAGCGCCGTGGCCACCGGGATCGCCGGACCGGGCGGGATAGCGGTGTCGGGTGACACGCTGTTCGTCACCGCCGGCGCCTCGGTCGTGTCGGTGCCCGCCGCGGGCGGTAGCCCCACCACCCTCGCCACCGGCCTGGGTAACGCGTTCGACGTGGCGGTGTCCGGCGGGACGCTCTACGTCACCGAGTTCGATTCCGGCAACGTCGTCGCGCTGCCCGCAGGCGGTGGCACCCCCAGCCCGGTCGTCACCGGCCTCCAGCAACCGGTCGGGGTCGCCGTCTCCGGGAGCACCCTCTACGTCACCGTCGCCGGTGCGGGGACGCCCGGCACCGGTTCCGTCATCGCCGTGCCCGTCACCGGCGGCACCCCCACCGTGCTGGCCGCCGGCCTGAATCTCCCGGCGGGAATCGACGTCTCCGGCGGCACCCTCCACGTCGCGGTCGCCGGTGACGGATCCGTAGTTTCCCTGCCGGCCACCGGCGGCACCCCGACCGTCCTGGGAACCGGGCTCGTCCGCCCGTTCGGTCTCACGGTCTCGGCGGGCACGGTGTACGTCGCGGCCGCGGGCGATGCAGGCTCGAGTAACGGCTCCGTGGTCTCCCTGCCCGCCACCGGGGGAACCCCCACCGTTCTGGCCGCCGGACTCGACCAGCCGTTTTCCGTCGCAGCCACCGCAGCGTGCACGGGTTCTCTGTGCATTCCGTTCGGTAGTTAGATCTCGCCGGCCCGACCCCATCCGGGGCCGTGGCGGCGCCGAATACCTGCCGTGGGACAGCCATGATCGACGGGCCCGATCGCGCGGACGGCGCACAACTGGGCGGTCGCCTCCTGACCTTGGTCGGCGACCGCGACTTCCACGCGCTCGCCCGCGAGATCTCGCGGATCACCTGCGGCACCGGGAGCGACGGCGCGGCGTTCACCGCGGTCGTGACGTGGATGGTCGCCACCATCGCCGACCTCGTCGCGGACCCGACCGCCAGTGTCACCGACGCCGTCGACAGCTTCATCAGCGTCGTCCCCGTCGTGCACGACGCACCCGAGCTGGACGACGAGCTGCCCGCGCCCGCCGAATGGCTGTTCAGCGCCGTCGTGAGTCACCTGCAGGGCAGGCACGGGGCGGGATCCGGTTCCCCGCCGCCCGTGCCCGCCGACACCGAACTCGCACGGGTGCAGGCCCTCGTCGAAGCATTGCTGTGGCTCGACGCCCTCCTCGAACGCGACCACAACCTGTAGTGCCGCTCAGGGTTGCACGGGCGGGTTGTAGGTGAGCGTGTTGCCGAGGAACCACAACAGTCCGAGCACGATGGGCAGGTGGAAGACGAGCTGCACCGCGGTGAACCCGACGAGGTGCCGGGCGCGCAGGCCCAGGATGCCGAGGAGCGGCAGCATCCAGAACGGGTTGACGAGATTGGGCAGCGCCTCCGCGGCGTTGTAGATCTGGACCGTCCACCCGAGATGCGCCTGCAGGTCGTTGGACGCCTGCATCACGTACGGGGCCTCGATGATCCATTTGCCGCCGCCCGACGGAATGAACAATCCGAGCACCGCCGAGTAGATACCGATGACCAATCCGAACGTGCCGTGCGACGCGACGCTGACGAAGCCCTCGGAAATGTAGTGCGCCACCGTGTTGCCGTCGGCGTCCTGCGCCCGGGTCATGATGGCCGCGATCCCGGCGTAGAACGGGAACTGCACCAGGATGCTCGCGCACGCGGGCACCGCGTTCTTCACCGCGAGCAGGAAGCGCCGCGGACGCCAGTGCAGCAGCATGCCCAACGTCAGGAACAGCAGGTTGTACGTGCTCAGGTTGGAGATCACGAGAATCGGATCGTTCGACGCGAATTCCCGTAGCAGCCAGCCGAAGACGAGCGCTCCGACGATCAGGGGAAGCACCGGGCTGTACTCGAGCCAGTCGCCGGGACGCTCCCGCTTCGGCAGCGGCGGCGGCACGTCGTGGACGTCCACCCCCAGATCCTCCGCGGTGACCGAGTTCGCCTTGTGCGGCGCGGACAGATACGCGATCACGATGCTGACCACGAAGATCACCGCCGCGAGGAACAGCGACTGCCACAGGAAGATCGTGTCCCGGAACGGGATGACACCCGTGATCGCGAGCAGCTCCGGGGTGAGGCTCTTCGGATTCGCCTGCAGCTGCGCCGCCGAGGAGCTCAGCCCGAGCGCCCAGATTCCGCCGATTCCCAGATAGGCGGCCGCGCCCGCGGCCCGGTAGTCGAGGCCGAGTTCGGTGCGGCGCGCCATCGCCCGCGCCAGTAGACCGGCGAAGACCAGTCCGAAACCCCAGTTCACCATCGACGTCACGAGGCTCACCACCGCGATGAACGTGACGCCGCCGCGGGCAGTGCGCGGTATCGCCGCGAGCCGCGTGATGAGACGTTCGGCAGGTGGCGACGACGCCACGATGTAGCCGGTGACCACGACCATCGCCATCTGCATCGTGAACGGGATCAGATCCCAGAAACCGGTCGAGAAGTTCGTCGCCACCGTCGCCGGCGACGCCCCGATGGCCAGCGCGGCTCCGGCCACCAACGCCACCGCGAGCAGCGCGAAGATGAACGCGTCCGGGAACCACCGCTCGATGACCGCCGCGAACCGCAGCGCGACCCGGGCCAGGAAACCCTCGCGGGCGTCCTGCTGTTCCTCGTCGCGAAGCTCGGATTCGACTGTGCTGCTCATGATGTCGCCACCTTCGGCCGACGTGGCACGATGGGAAGGCTCACCGCGATGCCCACCGAGGACTCGAACATCTGCGCGTGCGCGAGCAGCCGCGCCTCCTGCCCCGGCGCACCGACCAGCTGCAGTCCCACCGGCAGTCCGGCGTCGGAGAATCCGCACGGGAGCGCAACGACCGGGCACCCGGTGAGACTCACACAGAACGTAATCGCGATCCAGTCGATGTACGTCCGCGATTCCACGCCGTCGATGCGTTCGGGATAAGTCCACTCCACAGGGAAGGGATCGAGCGGCGCCGACGGGATCACCAGCAGATCGTGGGTCTCGAAGTAGTCCGCGATCTCGTGGAACAGTTGTCCGCGAACGCGTTCCGCCGACAGCAACGTCTCCGTGGACTGGGTGAGTCCACGCTCGATGTTCCAGACGATGTCGGGCTTGATCGCGCCGCGATGCTCGGCGAGAAGCCCGCCGTGCACGGCCGCCACCAGATGGCTGCGCAGCGCCTGGAAGGCGTCGTAGGCGCCGGTGAAGTCCGGGCAGTCCGTCACGACGTCGGCACCCAGTGCGTCGAAATGTTTCATCGCGTCACCGCAGACGCGGCGCATCGCCGGCTCCACCGGGAGGCACCCGAGGTCCGGGCTGAATCCGACGCGGGCGGGCGGGTCGAAGGTCGTCAGGCGTTCCAGGAACGACCGCGGCTGTTCCGGTTTCGTCAACGGGTCGTGCAGGTCGTGCCCGACCATCGCATCCAGCATGAGGGCGACGTCACCGACATCGCGTGCCATCGGCCCCTCCACCCACAGCGGGTCGAACGGGATGGCGGGCCTGCGGCGCGGGATCCGCCCGGGAGTCGGGCGCAGACCGACGGTCGCGTTGTATCCGGACGGGGTGCGGAGGCTGCCGCCCAGGTCATTGCCGGTCGCCAGCCAGGCGCTGCCGGAGGCGAGCGCGGCCGCCGAACCACCGGAGGAACCGCCCACCGAACGGTCGAGGTTCCACGGGTTACGGCTGGGCCCGAACAGCGTGTTGTACGTGTGACCGCCGGCGAACTCGGGCACGTTGGACTTGGCGTACGGGATGCCGCCGTTGTTCTCGAGGACGCTCACCATCGCGTCGGACCGGGTGGCGACGTGGTCGGCGAACAGGGGCGAGCCGTGCGTCGTGCGCTGCCCCGCCACGTCGTTGTAGTCCTTCACCGCGACCGGTAGTCCGGCCAGCAGGCCGCGCCCGGCCGGATCCGGAACTTCGGCCTCCAACCGCGCCGCGCGTTCGGCGGCGGCATCGAAGAACTGGATCGGGAGGGAGTTGACCTGCCGGTCTGCGTCGGCAACGTGCCTGCGGAGGGCTTCGAGCACGCTCGTCGGCGTCTCGGTCCCTTCGCGCAGCAGCCGGACGACCTCGCGTGCGGGTTTCTGGATCAGATCGGACATTGAGGGCTCCTCATGGGACGAACGTCAGTTTCGGCCCCAAGTGTCACCCTGGAGTCGGATTCAAGCAATGAAAACCAGCAATATGGAGGATTCAGCCGTACGATTGGCCGATCATGCCGGAACACACAGCCGATCCCCTGGACCGCAAGATCATCGCCGCGCTGATCGTCGACGGCCGCGCGACGTGGTCGACGATCGCGGCCGCCCTCGGCGAGGCCGAGCGCACGGTGGCACGCCGGGGTTCGCGGCTGCTGGAGACGGGGATGGTGGAGGTTCGCGGGATGGCGGACCCGCACCGCACCGCCGACTCCGATCCGTTCATCGTCCACGGCCGGTGCCGGCCGGACAGCACGTTGACGGCGGCCGTCGCGCTCGCGCACCGACCGGAGAGCGTGACGGTCTACGTCCTGTCCGGGCCGCAGCACTGCTACGCCGACATCTGGGCTCCGCGCCGCCGGCAGTCCCGCCTGTTCCTGCAGGAAATGGCGGCGCCGTCCGGTTTTCTGCAGATGGACATCTCGCCGGTGCTCGAATACATACGTACGCTTCACGACTGGGAACCGGGAATCCTGACCGAAACACAGACCGCCGAGATCCGCCGGATCCCGAAAACCCGCTGGCCGCAATTCACCGACCCGGTCGTCCTCGACCGGGAGGACAAGGCACTGGTGCGGTTGGTCGTCGAGAACGGCCGGGCGAGTTTCGAGGAATTGTCCCGGCTCGTGGGCATCTCCGAACAGACCGTCAAACGACGCCTCGACAAGATGCGGCAGTCCGGGCTGCTCACGTTCCGCGCGGTGTTCGACCCGGCGCTGATCGGCCTACCCGTCGCCGCGCTGCTGTGGATCCGGGCCCGGCCGTCGCGGGTGTCGGCGGTCGCCGAGGCGCTCGCCGGTCAGCCGTTTCTCCGGTACGCGGCGATCATCATGGGTGACTACCAGATCGTCGCGGACTTCCGGCTGCCGTCGAAGGAAGCCCTGCGCGAGTTGATGCTCGAGGCCGAGTGGCTCGAGCACGTCGACCGGCTGGAAAGCTCGCTGATCCTGGAAACCCTCAAACAGAGCCGCGTCCTCGCGAGCGATCTCGGGTAGAAGACCACCTGCGGACCACCCCGTGTCGCGTATCCGGGTCAGGCCCCGTACGGTTACCCGTAGTTGAGTACACAGCTACCGAGTTCACGGGCGCCCGGCGTGTCCGTGCTCCCATCGGGCGTACCCAACTGTCACGCGGTGCCAGGACGCCCACCTCGAAGGTGGCCGACAGCGACGCTCTCGCAGCCCAAGCTCCCGACGAACAGCTTGACTTCTACCTTCTCGTGATCTGTCGGCGAATTGCATTTTCGGACCAACCTCCGAGCCTGCTGTGCCACGGCGACGGTCACAGAAATTGAAAGGTGATCGTTCATGCCACTCACCGCGGAGCACACCGCTCGTTACTCCGATGCCCTGATGACGCTGGCCCTCGCCGCGCATCGTCCGGCCACCGTCGTCAACACCGGCGCCGGATACGCCGTCCGGGTCGATTTCGAGCGCAGCATCCATTTGCTCGCCACCAACGCGCCGGGGGATCTCAGTTCCGATCCGGACGCGCAGAGCCCCTGGGTCGTGCGGTTCTTTCAGCGGCAACCCGACGCCGAGATCACTCAGCTCGTGGAGGTGACCGGGGAATGGCTCGCCGACGCGTTCGACCAGGCCCTCGCCGTGATGCCGATTGCCGGGGTCGCCGACGACCTCGATGCAGAATCTGGCGAGCACCCCACCGCACCGGGGACGCTCGACCGCGCGCAGTAACCCCGACCGGCGTTCGTCACCGGCCGGCCGCGGACCGTCTCCCGCCCCCGGGCAGGCGGTCCGCGAGCCGTCCCAGCCGCTCGACCGCGGGCAAGGCGTACGCGATCTTCTCCGCGTCACGGGCAATGATCTCGGCGCTCTGATCGATTCCCTTCGCGCTGACGGCGAGCCCTTCCGCGGTCTCCGCGATCTGCTTCGCGGCGTCGAGTAGTTCGGACAGGTCGTCGAGGGCGGGACCCAGGCGGTCGATCAGTACCCCGATCTGGCGTATCCGGAGCACGACCGTCGCGACGGCCTGTTCCCACTCGCGGATCTCGCGCGAGACGTGCTGCAGGATCTTGATCCGTGAGTCTTTCGGCGCAAACCCGGTCCTTCAGGTCCGGGATAGCCGATCTGGTTTGTCGGACCGTGGGGCTAGTGTCTTCGGTCATGGCGGGGAAGGTGGTGAAGCGGGCGTTCAAATACCGTTTCTATCCGACTGCAGTGCAGGCGGAACAGCTCGCTCGGACGTTCGGGTGCACCCGGTATGTCTACAACCGGGCGTTGGCCGAGCGGACGCGGGCCTGGTCGCAGGAGCAGCGGCAGGTGACCTACGCGGACACCTCGACGATGCTCACCGGATGGAAACGCGATGCCGAGACCGAGTGGTTGGCGGAGCCATCGAAGGGGCCGTTGCAGGAATCGCTGCGGCAACTGCAGGGTGCGTTCGAGAAGTTCTGGCGCAAGCAGACCGGCTACCCGCAATTCAAGAAGAAGGGCCAATCGAAGGATTCGGCGACCTACTTCGCGAACTGCTTCACCTACCGCGGCGGGCAGGTCCGGTTGGCCAAGCAGTCCGAACCGTTGGATATTCGGTGGTCGAGGCCGCTCCCGGAGGGGGCCGTGCCGTCGCAGGTGACGGTGTCGCGCAATGCTCGCGGTCAGTACCACATCTCAATTCTCGTCGAGGACACGATCACCGAACTCGAGCCGGCCGATCGGGTGGTCGGGCTCGATGCCGGGATCACGAGCCTGTACACGCTGTCGACGGGGGAGAAGATCACCAATCCGCGCCACGAGCGCGCGGACCGTGCGCGGCTGGCGAAGGCGCAGCGGGCACTCGCCAAGAAACAGAAAGGATCCCGGAACCGGGCCAAGGCCCGACTGAAGGTCGCGAAGATTCATGGCCGGATCGCCGATCGGCGCCGCGATTATCTGCACAAACTGTCCACTCGGCTGGTGCGCGAAAACCAAGTGATCGCCATCGAGGATCTGAGTGTGCGGAACATGATCAAAAATCGGTCGTTGTCTCGGGCGATCTCGGATGCGGGTTGGTCCGAGTTCCGGTCGATGCTCGAATACAAGGCCGACTGGTACGGGCGCCGGGTGGTGGTGGTCGACCGGTTTCATCCGTCGTCGAAGACCTGCTCGGTGTGCGGGGAGGTCGCGTCGGCGATGCCGCTGGACGTGCGGGAGTGGACGTGCCGATGCGGCGCCGTCCACGACCGGGATGTGAACGCGGCGAGGAATATTTTGGCCGTCGGACTGACGGTGGCAGCCTGCGGAGATGGTGTGAGACCGCCCCGCACATAACGTGCGGGGAGGCGACTGTCGGTGAAACAGGAACCTCGGGACGTGAGTCCCGGGGAACCTCGGTCGTTCACGGCCGAGAGGAAGTCAAGAGAGACTCCTTGTCGGTACTCGGCGCCGGACGGTGACGGGCGTCCAACCTATCCGTTACTCCGAGTATCCCGTACTCCGCCTAGCCCAGATCGTGGCCCGTCGCCGCGCGCGCGTAGGAGTGAAGGCTGGCGATCACTTCGACGCGGCTGCGCCGCCCGGCCAGCACCTCCATCTGGTAGCCGTCCTCCATCGCGACGAAATTGGCGGCGAGCATGCGCGGCGGGTCGGTGAGCGCGAAGTGTCCCTGCGTCTGCCCGATGACGAGAATGCCGTAGTAGACGGCAATTTGACGCTCGGTCAAGGAACTGTCCAGGGCCGCGGCCTTGGCGTCGCGCAGCGATCGCGGCCAGCACTCGAACAGGAGCCGGACCAGTTCGTCGTCCGGCCCGCTGGCGACGCCGTGGTCGATGCAGGCGCGGAGGCGGTCACGCGCGTCGGGAAACTGTTCGGCGACGCGCTCGCGCTCCTGACTGAAGCGCTCGATGGCCCGCTGGTACGTCTCGTAGATCAGCGCATCGAGGTCGCCGTAGTAGAGCACCGCCGCGGGTGTGACCCCGGCCTGCTCCGCGATGTCGCGCAGACGCACCCCCTCCAGTCCGCGCGCGAGCACCGCCCGCTGGACGGCCTCGCCGAGTTCGGCCCGGCGTGCTCCCTGGTCCTTCTTCCGCGCCACTGCCTTCGCCCCACTCTCGCCAAGTTCTTATACAGAAATTTAGACAATACCTGCCCAGCTGTTGACAGGTAGATCACACTGTTCTTAAATTTCTGTTTAAAGAATCCATCCGAGCTCAGGAGTCACCGTGCCGACCAACCCCACCGACGCCGAGACAAGCCTCGACCCACCGAAGGCACCCACCGGGAAGGGCCTGCAGGGCGGTTCCGTCGGCCTGCTCGCCGCCGTCGCGCTCGGCCTGTCGTCGGTCGCGCCGGCCTACAGCATCGCCGTCACCCTCGGTTTCGTGACGATGGTCGTCGGCAACCTCGCACCCGCCGCCCTGCTTCTCGGATTCGTGCCGATCCTTCTGACCGCGTTCGCTTTTCGCGAGCTGAACCGGGAGATGCCGGACTGCGGCACCACGTTCGTCTGGACCACCCGCGCGTTCGGCCCGCACACGGGATGGCTGTCCGGCGGCTGGGTGGTGCAGATCGCGACCCTCATCGCGATGACGGCACTCGCCCGGGTCGGAGCCGGGTACCTCCTGACGCTGCTCGGCCTGGACTCGTTGGCGACCAACGATGTCGCGGTGATCGTCACGGCCGTCCTGCTCGTCGCCGCGGTCACCACGATCGCCTACCGCGGTCTGCAACTCGCCGCATCCGTGCAATACGTGCTGCTGGGGCTGCAACTGGTCGCCCTGTTCGGCTTCGGAGCGGCCGCGTTCGCCCGCACCGGCGCGTCCGCACCGAGCCTGTCCTGGCTGAACCCGTTCGCGTTCGGCGGCTTCGGCCCCTTCGCCGAGGCGGTACTGCTGTGCCTGTTCATCTACTGGGGGTGGGACGCCCTGATCACCGTCAACGAGGAAACCCGCGACAGCGACCGCATCCCGGGTCAGGCCGCGGTGATCTCCACGCTCGTCCTACTGGGCACGTATCTCTTCACCGGATTCGCCGCGATCAGCTTCGCCGGCATCGGCACCGACGGGCTGGGCCTGGGCAATCCGGACAACGCGGGCGACGTACTCGCCACGCTCGGGCCACCGGTTCTCGGCGCGGGCCTGTCGAAGGTGGTCGAACTCGCCATCTGCGTGTCGGCGATCTCGGCGCTGCTCACCTGTGTCATCGGGAGCTCACGCGCCACCCTTTCCATGGGCGCTCACGGCGCACTGCCCCGCGCCTTCACCCGCATTCACCCCACCTACCGCACCCCCGCGTTCGGCACCGTGTTCTTCGGGGCGACCGCCGCGGTCCTGCTCACCGCCCTCACGCTCGTCTCGGGCAACTTCCTCGGCGACGCCATCCTGTCGATCGGCCTGCTCATCGCGTTCTACTACGGCGTCACCGGCCTCGCCTGCGTCTGGCACTTCCGGCACCGCCTGAACGACTCCCCGCGCGACCTGTTCCTCCGCGGCATCCTGCCCGCACTGGGCGCGGCGATCATGCTCGCCGCCTTCGCGCGCAGCGCCCACGACATGCTCGCCCCCGACTACGGGGCGACCTCGTTCCACGGCATCGGCGGGGTGTTCCTGCTCGGTGTCGGTTCGATCGCCGTCGGCGCCGTCGCGATGGTGCTCGTCCGCACCCGCTTCCGCCGCTTCTTCCGAGACGGCCGCACCGCCGTCACCCGACTGACCGTCACAGAGGACTGAACCATGCGCACACTGACCATCGCCGCCATCCAGACCGCCCCGATCGCGTTCGACGTGGACGCCACCTGGCAGCGGTTCGCCGACCAGATCCGCGCCGTGCGCGACACCTTCCCGCACGTCGAACTCGTCGTGGTCCCCGAACTCCTGCTGGCCGCCGAGGCACCCCTCCTGGAGTCCCGCGCCGACTGGATGGACCGGGTGGCCCTGCCGCTCGACGGCCCCCACCTCGACCGGATCTGCGCGCTCGCCGAGGAGACCGGCCTGTGGCTGGTACCGGGAAGCCTCTACGAGCGCGACGACAACAGGATCTACAACACCGCCGTCGCCGTGTCGCCGCTCGGCGAGGTCGTGGCCCGCTACCGCAAGGTCTTCCCCTGGCAGCCCTACGAGCAGACCGCACCCGGCAGCGAATTCGTCGTCTTCGACATCCCCGGCACCGGCCGGATCGGGCTGGCGATCTGCTACGACGGCTCCTTCCCCGAAACCGCACGCCAACTCGCGTGGCTCGGCGCCGAAGTGATCATCCAACCCACCCTCACCACCACCCGCGACCGCGAGATGGAACTCGTCTGTTCGCGGGCCAACGCCTGGACCAACCAGGTCTACGTCGTCAACGTCAACGGCGCCGACCCGGCCGGCGTCGGTGCGAGCGTGGTGGTCGACCCCGAGGGCATCATCCGCCAGCAGGCAGGCTCGGGCGAGGAGGTCCTCGTCGACACCCTCGACCTCGACGCCGTGACCCGGGTCCGCACCTACGGCACGTTCGGTCTCAACCGCCCCTGGCACCAGATCGCCCGGTACGGCAGCGACATTCGACTCCCGATGTACGAGGGCGCCGGAATCCAGACACCGCCGTGGCACGACGACGCCGTGCCGATCCCGGCGGCCACGACCCGCTGATGAGTTTCCCCGGGAGGGGCGGTGACCAAAGGCCCCGCCTTTCCCGGGACCGGTCCTGGATAATTGCCAGAGTGAGGCCCCTCGCTGCTTCGTCCGTCGACACGGTCCTTCAGGACTATCAGCCGCGCATCCTGCGCCGCTACCTGTGGATCACGACGGCGCTGCACCTGGCCGGGTTCGTCCTGCCTCCGATGGTCGGGTTGCCGATCCGGCCGGAGACCGTCGTCGCGCGCTCGGCCGGCATCCTCCTCGGAGTGATCGCACTCGTGGTGCTGTACCGGGGCGGACGCAGGCCGGGACGGCGGGCCTACCAGGTCAGCACCGCGGCGGCACTGCTCGCCACACCGATCGTGATGTCCGGTCTCATTCTTGCCGCCGCCCAATTGCTCTGCGCAATCGCGGCGACGTTCCTGGCGATGTATTTCGTCGTGTTCTACCCGAAACTGCAGGCGAGGCTCCTCGTCGGTTGCCTCTCCGGATTCATGGCGGTCGGGGTCGTTCTCGCTCCCACCGCCTTCACACTGGTGCCCGTCGACGTCGACACGGCGACCGTGAAGGCTGCCGTTCTCGTCGTGGCGGTCACCTGTGTGATCGGTGCGGCCGAGATGTTCGGATCACTGACCCGGACGCTGATCGAATCGGCCAGCACCGACGCACTGACCGCCCTGCTCAACCGCGCAGGGTTCGAACTCGCGTTCCGGGACGCGCTCGAGAGCGCGGGCACGGAGCAGGCCTCCGTCACGTTGGCGCTCATCGACGTCGACCAATTCAAGTCGACCAACGACCACTACGGCCACGCTGCGGGGGACGCCGTTCTCGTTGATCTGGCGAACTACCTCGCCGCGCACCTGCCCCGCGGCGCCCTGCTCGCCCGGGTCGGTGGCGACGAGTTCGTCAGCTGCATGGTCGGCGAGCACCACGCCGAGCTGCCCGAGGTGATGGTGCGACTCGCGCGGCAGAGCCCCACCTCGTTCAGCTTCGGCGTCGCGTCGTGCACCGGAGAGTCCGACCCGCTCACCGCGCTCTATCGACGGGCCGACCGTGAGCTGTACACCGCGAAGCAGCGACACCACCCGCCCGAGCCGCCGGCCGACGAACCGTCACTGCGGACGGGGTGGAACGCCTGACCACGGGTCGTACCGCGGGTGATTCTGCGATGCGCGCGGTCACCGAACGACGGCCCGCCGGTCGCACCCGGGTGACCATCCACACCGCCGCGACGACCAGTGCGCAGCCGGCGAACTGCCCGATGCTCGGACGCTCGTGCACGATCACGATGGAGAACAGCATCGCCAGGACCGGCTGGAGCAGCAGCAGCGTGGCACCCACCTCGGCGGCGAGCCTCGGCAGCGCGAATCCGATGAGGACCCAGCCGAGCACCTGGCTGCTCAGCGACAGCGCCGCCAACCAACCCAGCGCGGGCCAGCCGGGCGTGAGGTCCACCGTTCCCCAGAGCGATCCCACCGCGGTCCCGACGACGCCCGCGGCGATCGTCGACACGAACACCTGCGACGACGCCCGGTGCGCGGATCCCGCCCGGCCGATGACGAAGATGTAGATCCCGTAGGCCACGCCCGCGGCCAGCGACAGCAGGGTTCCCAGGAACAACTGGTCGCCCTCGCCGCTGCCGCCGAGGATTCCGCCGGCGAGAGCCACTCCGGCGAACAGGAACGGCACCGCCACCACGAACCGGAGCGGCGCCCGCGCACGGAAGACGATCCACGCCAGCAGTGGCACGACGATGACCTGGACGTTGACGACGACCGTCGAGATCCCGGCCCCGATCATCTGGATCGATCGCGCCCACAGTGCGAAGTCGACACCGAGCATCATCCCGCCGAGCACCTGGGCGGCGATCACTCGGAGAGGAATGCCGCCGTGCCGCCGAAACTCCTGCAGGGCGAGGAAACCGAGGATCGGCAACGCCAGCGCACACCGGAAGAACGTCGACGTGGCCGGCTCCACCCCGGACAATTTGATGAGACTGCCGGTCAGCGAAGTTGCCACCGCACCCGCCAGAACGAGCAGTCGCGGATCCACGGACGCGATGCTGAACGAGGGGCTGACGAGGGCACGGGGACGCAAACGGAGGGCAGTAGTCACACAGAGAATTCTCCGAGCCGCCAACCATTACAACAAGTGAATAGTCGTGTCATGAAAGCAGTAGCATTACTACCATGTTGAGTTTGGAGCGCCTCCGCGCGCTGTGCGCCGTCGCCGAACACGGTTCGATCGGTGCCGCAGCGCGTGCCCTGCACGTCACACCGTCCGGGGTGTCGCAGCAACTCGGCAAGTTCGAACGCGAGGTCGGCGTCACACTCCTGGTGCCCGCGGGCCGCGGCGTTCAGCTCACCGACGCCGGCAGGCTCCTGGCCCGCCGGGGGCAGGAAGCGATATCACTGCTGGCGCAGGCCGAATCCGAGGTCGTCTCCCTCGATCGCGACGTGGTGGGCGAACTGCGCATCGGATCGTTCTCCTCCGCAGGCAGGGTCGTCGTGCCGACCGCGGTGGCCACGCTGCGCAGCCGGCACCCGCAACTCACGGTCAGCTTCTCCGCCGGCGAGACCGAGGAACTCATACCGGCGATCGTGCGCCGCGAACTCGACCTCGCCGTCGTCGACAGCTGGGTCACGATGCCCCTGCACCTCCCCGAGGACGCCGTGCACACCCTGGTGCACCGGGACTCGGCCGACGTCGCACTGTCCCGGGACCATCCCCTCGCATCCCGCGACCACGTCGACCTCGACGAGATCGCGGACATGCCGTGGACGACGTGGAAGAAGGGGGCGGTGTTCCACACCTGGCTGGTGCAGACGCTGCGCAACCGCGGCATCGAACCGGACATCCGATACGAAGCACCCGAATTCGCGGCGCAACTCGAATTCGTCGCACACGGACTCGCCGCCGCCCTCGTACCGCGCCTGGCCCGCGTCTGGGTGCCGGACAACGTCGCGATCGTCCCCGTGCGTCCCACACTCGAGCGGGAGATCTACGCACTCCGCCGCGCCGACAACGACCGGCCCACGGTCCGCGCAGGCATCGAGGCGTTGACCGAGGCCTTCGCCGGCGTCGGTGCCTGACTCGCGATCCGGGAATGCCCCGTAGGGGGCGGGCCCGAGTGCCATCATGAGATCGGTCTTCGATCGGACAGCGAGAGGAGTCGCGGTGAAACTTCGGGACGTGGTGAACCAGTCGGAGGCGAACGCCGCCGCGCGGATCTACGGCGAGCCCTACGAGACGACCGACGGAGCCACCATCCTCACCGTGACCAGATATCGCGGCATCCTGGGCCCCGCGCCGGTCGGCGTCTTCGTCGTCCACGGCGGCACCGTGTCGTGGGAGCCCGCCGTCGACGGCAATCGGGTAGCGCTCTTCGGCGAATTCATCGGACTGGCGGCCGCCGTGATCGCCACCCTCGCCATGCTCCGCCGTCCTCCGTGGCCGGACCTCGTGCAAAAGGTCTGACTCGGCGGGCGGGGCGCGAATCGAGGCCAGGCAGGAAGACCTGACAGAAGGCCCTACACGCGCAGGCGTTTCGGTTGCACAATGGTGGTGGGCAACCACCCGGAGGTGCGCGATGAGCGAAACGTGTGCAGCGCCGATACGCCTGTGGCGTCTGGGTCCGTRGAGCCGCAACCCACTCATGCGGGGTTGCGACCGACTGCGATCCGCGCTGGTCCTCGTCGGGGTGGTCTTCGTGCTCCTGATGATTCCACTGGCCGCGGCCGTCGGAACCGAGACGTACTCGCGGCTGGACAATCAGACCCAGGCCGAACTCGCCACCCAGCACTCGACCCCCGCGACGCTCGTGGAGGATTCCCGCAGCGGGAGCGCCGGCGAGGCCCTGTCCGCGGCACCGCAGTACCAAGCCCACGCGCGGGTGCAGTGGTCGGTGAACGGGCAGACGCACACCGCCGACGTTCCCACCGCAGCGGGTGCGAAGGCCGGTCAGACCGTCACCGTCTGGCTCGGCCCGAACGGCGACCTCGTCGCCGCACCGGAGACCGGTTCGCAGAACGCCGCCACGGCGGTGAGCGTCGCGTGCGGGATCTGGGTGGCGTCGACCGGCGGCTACTGCCTCCTGTTCCTGATCGTCCACTGGGTTGCGTCCCGCCGCCAGCAGGCCCGGTTGACCCGCGAATGGAACGAACTCGACAGACCTCCGGGGTGGCACGTCAGCTGACGGGCCGGCACTACCGGCCGGGCGCCCCTGCCGGCGGTTGTCCGCCGCCCCCACCCGGACCGGCCGGCGCGGACTGCGTGTTCGCCGACTTCTCGGCGACGCCGATCGTGATCGAGATGGTCATGCCGGTGGCGGGCTCGCCGGTCACGGTGGCCAGTTCGGCGTCCCAGCCGTCGCCGAACACGTTGTCCGAGTCGAGGGAGACCTTCGACAGGTTGGAGACGCTGTTCGCGTAGCCGGTGTCGTACGCGAAGACCGTGGCGCACGGGTCCTCCGGCACCGCGATCTGCGACGTCAGACGGGCGTCCTCCCCGGCCACCGCCGATTCGAGGGTGTCGAACACCTCGAAGTGGATGTGCGGCCAGCGCCCGGAATAGCAGGCCGGGAAGATCGACGTGAACGACACCTTGCCCGCCGAATCCGCCACCTGGACGCCGCGCAGGTAGTTCTGCTCGGTGATGCCCTTGCCGTAGAGCGAGTACTCGCCGTCCCGGTCGCAGTGCCACAGGTAGACGGCCATTCCGGCGCCCGCCGCACAGTCGTTCGTCAGGTCCTGTAGGTCGAGTTCGATGGTCGTCGCGACGCCCTCCGCCGTCCCGGAGTACGCACCGAAGCTGCTGCGGATGTCCTGGCGCACGATCCCCGACTCGACCAAGACGTTCGGGCCGTTGGACCCGTCACCGGGATACGGTCCGGCCGTTTCCTGCGGCGCCGCCGCCACGCACGTGCCGTCGCTCGCCGTGTCCGCCGTGGTCGCTGCCGCGTCGGTCGTCGAGGACGATCTCGCCGCCTGCTCGCCGCCTGCCGTCGAACAGGCGGCGAGCGCGGTCGCTCCCGTGGCGCCGAACACGAACAGGGCGCGGCGACGCGACAACATCGACTTCAGGTCATGGCTGAGACCGCAATCGTGCTCGTGCACTTCTTCGGCGTGGTGGTGACGCGGGCTGTTGGTCATGGGGACCTCCAAGGGCTGTTTCGGGGTTGGGTCCCATACAAACGGCCCCCGGTGCGGGCACCCTGGAGATTCGCTGCGAAGTCACTGTGAGGAGGTCACCACGAAGTCACTGTGAGCAGTCACAACGACGTCACTGTGAGCAGGTCACAGTGCTTCGGCGCCGGCCGTGCCGGAGAGCGTCTGTTTGTCGGTCTCGCGGACGAGGGGGATGCCGAGCGCAGCGAGCAGCATCCGGCAATCGTCGGCGTCGATCGAGTGGTGGGCAACGGTTCGCTGAGCGTTCCGGACGGAATCCTCGTCGAGCTCCCGCTCGCTCTCGAATATGGAAGCATCCCTGTCGGACATGGCTCCACCTTTCCTCGGCATCACCTGAATAGCCCGGAGCGAGCGCACCGAAACCGTCGTGGGGACGGCGCAATCAGGAGGTGACCGTCGAGGGAAGGATCAGCGACTGTAGGTGGCGAACAGCCTGCGGATGCTCTCGTCCCAGTACTGCTGGCGGCGGCGTTCGACGGCGCGGGCGCACATCGCCCACACCATGCCGAGGAGCAGCGCACTGGCCGCGAGGGTGAGGAGCACGGCCGCGACAGCGCTGCTGACGACGTCGGAGGTGGTGACCCTCGGGCCTGCCCAGTTGCCGTCCGCGTCGACGGCGATGGTCTTCTCGGTGCCCGCAGGCGTCCCCGAGGGGACCTCGATGCTCTGAGTGCGCGACTCGGCGGTCCAGGACCACGTCGCCTCGACCATCGGAGTGGTCCGGACCGAGCCGCGGGGCGACATGGTGATGGGGGCGTCGGTGCTGGTGACGGCCTTGACGAGGGTGGTGGTGGCGCGCTGCTGCGCGGCCCGCGCACTCTCCTGGTTCCATTGCCAGGTGCCCATCACGGCGGCGAGCACGATCGCGATACCGGCGAGTGCAGCGATGACGGATCTCAGGGTGGCCGCGTAGCGATCGACCGGTCGTGCGAACGGGTTGGACGGTCGACCCGACACCGAGTACACCACGGTTGCCTTCGAGCGCCCCAACACGATTCACCTCATTGTTTCGTTCACGTAAATTGCCTGCTTCACCAGTGTCGCCACTGATCAGGCAACAAGGAAACCGAAATGGGCAAACTTGACGAGTCTCACACTCCGAGGTCAGAGGCGTGCAGTCCGGAGTGGGCCCCGCTCAGCGCTGTGCGGGGCCGAGCGGCACTCAGGGTTCGAGGTGCGGATCGGACTGTTCGCTGGAGACCGTCCGGCTGCTCAGGTGCCCGCCGCCCCACTTCGAGTCGGTCCCGGCGTGGAGTGCGAGCAGGTCGTGGCCGAAGTCGTTGTCGAAGTCCCGCAGCACGGTGTGCAGGTGATTTCCACCGCCGACGGCGTTGACCGCTTCGATGAGGTACCGGTCTGTGTGGACGCGGAAGTAGTGCGGTGCGCCGCGCTTCTGCGCACCGGCCCACGCGAAGAACACCCGGTCGATACCCCCATCTCGCAGGGCCTGCCGGTGGCGTTCGCCGGCCTCCTCCGGCAGTCGCTCGAGGTAGCAGTCCACGAGCCCCAGCAGCGCTTGCTGTTGGTCACCGGACAATTTCGCGCCGCTGATGCCCGACGGCCGGTCGCGGACGAACTTCAGGGCGACCCGGTCCGCGTCGGTGATGGTGTAGCCGGGCATGCCGAGGTCGTAATGGTCCGGGTACTCGTAGGCCCCGATCCGCGGCACCTGCCGGGTCACGAAGTCGGCCGGCGCGACGTCATGGATGACGGCGTGGCCGCGCTGCTCGTCGTCCAGCGAAGCCAGCAGGTCGAAGGCCAGGCCCTCGTCGTCGGCCAGCGGTTTCAGCACGCCGTCGTACTCGGTGGGCTGCGCGCCCAGCGCGACCGGGGTGGCGGAGATCCACCGCTCGTCGACGATCGTCAGGTTGAGGCACACGTGGTGACCGAGGAAGCGCATCGTCCAGGTGTCCTCGAAACCCGGCCGGCCGAAGAACGTCAGGAAGTACGAATCCGACGTGCGCCATGTCTGCAGTGCCGGTCCGAGGAAATCCTGCTCGTAGTCCCGGAGCACGTGCTCGAGTTGCGGAATCGACAGCACCTTCGTGAAGGTGCGCAGCGGCACGGCCAACCGGATCAGATCCCACACCAGCACCTTCTGGTGACGGTCCAGCTGGTGGAGCGGGATGCCGGTGCGGTCCGGCTTGGGGATGATGTCCCAGTTCAGCCGTCGCGGGTCGTCGAAGTCGTCGATGATCGCGGTCGCCCGTTGCCGGGGGTCGAACGTATCGATCAAACCCATGGCGGTCACGAGCAGCTTGGTCGCCGTCTGGGGCGCCTCATGGAGAGCAGACACGTGAATCTTCCTTCTCGAGAGTGGAGGTGGAGCAGCGTTCGGCGAGGGGAGGTTTCGTCACCATCCCGCGGCGATGTCGATCGCCTTCTCGGCGTTCGCGAGGTCGCCGCCCCGCCACGCCACGTGCTGGTCGGGTCGGACGAGGACGAAGGGGCCGCCGAGGAGGCTGCCCAGAGTTCCCCCGGTGTCGGACAGCCGTAGCACCGTCAGCAGGACGCCCAGTTCCGCGGCCTTCGCCGTCAGCGCGTCGAGTTCTGCGGTGTGCCGCGAGGATCCCGCGGCATCCAGCACGACGAGGGTGTACTCCGGGCCGAGAACGTCGTAGAGCGAACGACCGTCGCCCAACCACGCGTGCGGCAGTAGCGCTCCGGGGCACGCGGTGGGCACGTACTCCACGGGATCTTCCGCCGGCGGCGTCGACCCGTCGGGAATGATGACGGGTGAGTCGGTGTAGGCGTAGCCGAGAACGAGTCCGAGCGAGTGGAATTCGCTCTTCTTCACGGCCAGCGCCTCTGCGGTGCGACGGCGTGCCTCCTCCGCTACGGGGCCTTCCTGACCGATCTCGACGGTGGAGAAGTGGTGTGCCAGAGCCTTTTCCTGCGCTCCGGCTTCGGCGATGGTGCGGGCGGCGACGGGCCGGCGTTCGGCTTCGTAACTGTCGAGCAGCTGCGGCCCGGCCCAGCCGCGCAGCGTCGCCGCGATCTTCCAGGCGATGTTGACGGCGTCACCGATGCACGTGTTGTACCCGTGCCCGCCCCACGGCGGATTGAGATGCGCGGCGTCGCCGACGAGAAACACCCTGCCCTTGCGGTAACTGTCAGACAGCAACATTCGTGCCACCCACGGGTCGGTGGCGATGATCTCGACCGGGACCGRCTCACCGATCAGGCTGTGCACGAGCGCGGTGGCGTCGACCTCCTCGTCCCGGACGTCGACGCCCTGCACGATCGCCCACCAGGTGTCCGACAGGTCGAGCCGGCCCACGATGCCCGCCGCCCCGGGCGCCATCACCCAGTGATGGACGGCACTGTCGAACGGCACCCGCTCCGCCAGACCCGGCGCACGGAACAGGATGCTGAGATTGGGGCGCTCACCGGACGTGCCCTCGAACCGGGCGCCGATGGACTCGCGCACGACGCTCGCGCCGCCGTCGCACCCGAGGACGTAGTCCGCCACGACCGTTCGGGTCGGTCCCGGCCCTTCGACCGTCGCACGGACGGTGCCGTCGGCAAGTTCCTCGAGCGACGTGACGCGGGCGCCGAGTTGCAGGGTGGCGAGTTCGCTGCGCTGCACCGCTGCCCGCAGCACAGTTTCCACGACGGGTTGCGGTGCCTGCTGGCCGCGCTCGGGCGCCAGCGTCGGAGTGGCAACATCGAGCTGGAAACCGTTCTCGAACCGGGTGATCTCGTGGCCCAGCAGGGTCGAGCAGAACACGATGTCCTGCGCCCACTCGACGGGGAGCGGCGACGCGGCACGCACCTCGTCGGCCAGTCCCCACCGCCGCAGGTGCGTCATGGTGCGAGCGTTGGTGGTCTTGGCGCGCGGGCGTTCGGCGTCGACGTCGACCCTCGGTTCGACGACCAGGCTTGCCACCCCGTGGTGGGCCAGTTCGAGCGCGGCCGCGAGTCCGGACGGTCCGCCGCCGGCGATCAGTACCGGGGTCCGCGCTACCTCGGACGCGTTGTCGGTCATGCGCCCTTCCTTCCGCTGGCATCGACGATCGGGGTCCGCAGGACGCCGATCTTGTCGATCTCCACCTCGACGATATCGCCGGGCCCGAGCAGCCACGGTGGGTTCCGCACGTAACCGACGCCCTCCGGGGTGCCGGTGGCGATGATGTCGCCGGGGTGCAGGGTGAACGTCTCGCTGATGAGGGCGATGATCTCGCCGACCGAAAAGATCAGGTCCCGGGTGTTGCCGTCCTGCACGACTGTTCCGTTGACGCGGGTCTGCACCCGCAGACCGTCGGACAGATCCCCGACCTCACCGACGGGAACCAGCGGGCCCAGGGGGCCGGACCGGTCCCCGTTCTTGCCAAGCGTCCATTGCGCCGTCAGCTTCTGCGCCGTGCGGGCGGTGAGGTCGTTGAAGCAGGCGTAGCCGAGCACCCCGGCCTGGCCGGTGGCCGCGTCGACGCTTTCGAGCCGGGTGCCGATGAACGCGGCCACCTCACCTTCCCAGTCGAGGCCCGCCTCGTTGGCCGGCACCGGCGTCGGGGCGCCATCGACGCTGAGCGACGGGGTCCACCGCCCGAACAGCGTCGGGTGGGTCGGCGGGGTGAAGCCGCCCTCGGCGGCGTGGGCCTTGTAGTTGAGGCCGACGCAGATGACGCGGGCGGAGTCGGGCACCGGCGGCACCACGCTGACGAGCGTGACGTCGATCTCCGGCGCCTCGAGATGCTCCGCCCGTGCCACCCAGCCGGCCGCGTCGCTCCAGAATTCCTCGAGTGCGGCGAGCGGTCGAACGAAGCCGTCCCGGAGAACACCCACGGTTACGGCGTCCTGATCCTTCTTGCGGTAACCGACAATCTTCATCTATTTCATCCTTTTCGTCCGCCACCCTTCGGTGGCGAGTTCTAGCGGGAAATTTCGGTGCTGCGCGGGGTGGCCGCTTCGACGCGGTTGTCCGCATCGGCGGAGGTCGCGCGGGGGCGTCTCGGGAGAGTGGCCATCACAACACCGCCGATCAGCGCGGGCACGGCGAATGCCAGTGAGCTGACGATGACGGCACCGCCACCGGCGACGAAGAACGCGCCGTACGTGGGGCCCGCGATCGCGCCTGCCCGTCCGATTCCGAGCGCCCACCCGAGTCCGGTTGCCCGGAACCGGGCCGGGTAGAACGTCGCGATGTGATCGTTGAGCATGTTCTGGGTGCCGAGGCCGCCGAATCCGGCCAGCGCCACCAGCAGCATCAGGACGGCGGTCGGCGGGTGCGTGCCCAGCAGCGCGAGAGAGACTGCGGCCGTGGAAAACCCGGTCAGGACCAGCGGCTTGGGACCGAACCGTTCGGCCAGCACGGAGGCGAGCAGCGTTCCGACGATGGCGCCGGCGCTGTAGACGAGCAGGAACGTCACCGCCGAACCGATCGGGTAACCGGCATTGCGCATGATCTGCGGCAGCCAGGTGGTCACCCCGAACATGGTGAGCATGCTGCAGATCGCGACGAACCAGATGCCGACCGTGGCCCGCCCCATCCCGTCACCGAACAGCTTGGCGACCGGCGACTTCGACGCCCGGCCCTCGGAGGATCGTTCGACGGCGAACGCCCGCGACTCCGGCAGAAACGCGAACGCCAACGGCAGCAACGTGATCAGCGGAACCGCACCGAATGCGTAGACCGGGCGGAAGCCGAACTCTTCGAGCAGCAGCAGGGACGCGGTCGATGCGAGGACGCCGCCGAATGCCGGCCCGGTGAGCACCATGCCGAGGATCCGGGACCGGTAGGCGGGGGACGCGAACTCCGCCGCCATCGCGATGGCGGTGGGCATCAACCCGCCGATCCCCAGGCCGGCCACCAACCGGGTGGCGGCGAAGATCTCGAAGGTCGGGGCGATCGCGGTGACCAGGGTTGCAGTCGAGAAGAGCGTCAGGCACGCGAGGAACAGGCGGCGACGGCCCAGGATGTCGGTGAGCGTCCCGGCCGTCAGCGAACCGATGAGGACTCCGACCAGGGCGGCGCTGCCCACGGTGCCTGCCGCCCCCGCCGTAATGAACCACGGGGCGTGCGCGATCAGGGCGGGCAGGGTGGCGCCGTAGACGAACAGGTCATATCCGTCGCTGAGGAGGGCAGCCCAGCAGAGGACGGGCACGAGCACTCTGCCGCGGCCGCCGGGCGAGGACGTGGAGAAATTCATGCGGAACACTCCTGGTCAGTGGGGGGAGGATCGACTCCTCCGATAAACGGTTATAACCGTTATGTGTGATGGTAGCCACAGACCACTGCCCCCTGTCAAGCACGGGAATCGAGAAAGACTGCGAAAAGTGATCGCTCAGTGAGCGTGCGCCTGCGCGGCCGCGCGGGCACTCGCCGCGTCGCCGGACTCGATGGCATCGACCAGTGCGCGGTGCACGTCGATCCGTCGCGCGAAGTACTCGCTGTTGGTGGCGCTTCGTTCGCGGCTCGCGCGCGTCGCGTGCTGCTCCACGTAGGTTTCGAGGCTCAGATAGGTTTCGCGCAACACCCGGTTGGGGCCGATCGCCACGATCCGGCGGTGCAGATCCCACACGGTGCGGATGAACGCCTCGGGGTCGCCGGCCGAGTCCTCGAGAACGGTCATCAGTCTCCGCAGGTCGGCGACGTCGGCCGCGGTCCGGTGCCGGGCGGCCAGTTCCGTCACGAGGGGTTCCAACTCTTCTCGGACGGCGATGGCGTCGGCGACTCCCGCCGCGTCGCCCTCGACGGTCAGCAGGGTGCGGCCGAGCCGGACCACCGACGACGGTTCGGCGACGAACAGGCCACCGCCGGGCCCGGGCCGGACGGTGATGACTCCCCGATCCTGCAGGAGCCGGACGGCCTCGATGACCGTTCCGCGGGCCATCCCCGACTCCTCCTGGAGTTCCTTGCGGGTGCCCACCCGATCACCGGGCGCGAGTTCGCCCGCGGCGATCCGATCCTGGATATGGGCGACCAGGGACTCTGCCCGGGTGACGGTGCTCTGGATCGCCATGGCTCGAGTGTAGAGCTCAGCCGCTCCGGCGGCGTGCGCGCCGGGCGGGACTCACCGCCCGGCGCCTCGGGCGGGCGGCGGGCCGACGACCTCGAGGTCCAGCTCCGAACGCGCCCGTGCGAACCCGTCGGCCGGGAACTGCATGTCGCCGCCCTCGGTGTGCACGTGCGCGTCCGTCGGGACGTTCATGTACTCGAAGAACTTCTCGAACACGCCGGTGGTCAGCAGGCCGAGCATCTGCGTGTCGTGGCTGTCGAACGCGAAACTGTGGATCGTTCCGGCAGGCGCATGGAGGAAGCCGCCCTTGGTCAGCGTGATCTCCCGACCGTTGGCGTGCAGGAGAATTCGACCCTCGATGCAGAAGAAGTTCTCGGTGTGCTCGCGGTGGAAGTGACGGGGAATGTACGCACTCTTGCCGCCCATGGTGTGCATCGCGAAATACGTTCCGCCGGTGTTCCGGGGCCGTGCGAGATACGTGTTCAACTGGTCGAGGCTCGCCCAGCGGTCGCCTTCGCCTGCCTGCAGCACGTAAGGCGACTCCCCTGCCGGGAGCACCGCGCCCGTCACCGCGGGCAGGTCCTTCTTCTCGAGATCGTGGAACCGGATGCCGAACCGATCCGCGAATTCGGATTGCCGCGCGTCCGACATCGGCGCCGCGGCGGAGTCGAAGACGTGCGACTGGGTTGCGTGGCCGGTCGCCTGCGACCACCGGTGCCCGTCGCCGACGGTGAGCCAGCTCAGGAACCGGGTCCGGTGCGCGAGCATGCGGTACGCGTACGGCGTCCCGGCCGGGACGGTGACCGAGTCGCCCGGCACGAGCAGGTGCGATTCGCCCGGCAACCACACCTGCAGCCGTCCGTCGGTGACGTACAGGAAGCGATGCTCGCGGTCGTGGGAGAGGAACGGGGTCTCGGTTCCCTTGCCGCCATACACATATGCGGCGCCGAATCGTCCACCGGTGTCCTCAGGGCGGGCGATGACGGTGATCAGTTGCCCGCCGAGTTCGTGGCGCTCACCTTCACCGGCAGCCATGGCGTAGGGCACGCAGCGGCCGGGAAGGGTGTCGAGTTGCGGGGCGACAGCGTGGACCTCGTCGAGGACGGGAATGTCGAAAGTAGTCATGGTGTGCGTGTTCCTGGTTTCAGTGTGTGCGAGAAGAAGGCTTCGATCGCGGCGAATGAGGCGGAGGAGTACCTCTCGGTCAGTGCGCGACCGAAGTCGCTCACCGCGCGGGTCGAGGCCGGCGCCTGCGGATCTCGTTCGAGACGGCCTTGGTCGAGGGTCTGGTCGGGGCCGAGTTCGAGGACGTGCCCCGGGTTGAAGAACCCATGCCCGAATCCCTCGATCAGGTAGAGAATGGCGTCGTTGCCGTGAGCGACGAGCGCGTCGTACAACGCGACGCTCTGCGTGAACGGCACCAGGTTGTCGGCGACACCGTGCATGACCAGAAACGGCGGCGCTCCGGGCGCCACGTGCAGCGCGGGGCTCGCGGATCGCGCCGCGTCCAGTCGGTCCCGGATCGCGCCACCGAGCAACGACGCCTCCGGGGAATGACCCTCCCCCGGTGTCCGTTCCGCGGAGAGGTCGACGAGGCCGGGCAGGTCGGCGGGCCCGTAACCGTCGACGACGGCCTGCACCGAGCTGTCGACGGTCGTGGGTTCTTCCCCGGGCAATCGTGTTGTGGCCGAGTGCACTCCGGTCAGCGCGGCGAGGTGCCCACCGGCCGACGATCCCCACACACCGATCCGGTCGGGGTCGATGCCGTGGTCCGCGGCGTTGGCGCGCAGCCAGCGCACCGCCCGCCGGACATCGAAGAGCTGGCCGGGGTGGCAGGTCCCGGGCGCGAGGCGGTAGTCGATGCTGACCATGACGTAGCCGTGTCCTGCGAAGTGTTGCACCAGATCTGGGCATGCAGTGCGGTCTTGAAGCCGCCAACCACCTCCGTGCACCCACACGATCGCAGGCAATGGATGCGCTGCCTCGGCGGGGCGTACGAGATCGAGTAGCAGATCGGGGGCGTACTCGACGGTGGATCGGCGGACGACGGTCGAAGCCGTGTCCAAGGGATTGAACTCCTTCGGATGCAGGACCCGGGCCTGGGTCGCCGCTCGCGCGGTTGTAAGGCCCTTCCATAGGTCACTGTCTGTCGGGCACAGTAGCAGCTTCGACAACCTGAACGGAAGACCCGGATTCTTCCTCCGTCGCGCCGGTCAGCGCGGCGGTCAGCCGCGCGGCATGTCCGCGGACACCCTCGACGATGTCGACGACGCCGTCGCTGAGCACCCACTGCAACTGCAGGCCGTCGCTCACCGCAATGCATTCACGCGCGAGCGCCGGGAAGTCCAGCGATGCCGGCAGCCCGTCTCGGTGCACCCCCTGACGCAGGCGCGCCGCGAGGGCATCGACGGCGCCGTCGTAGCGCTGCGCGAGGACGGCGTGGGCGGGACTGCTCGGATCCGCCGCCTCCGCGCTCACCAGCACGAACAGTTCGATGAGACCCGGCTGTCCGACGAGTCGCCGCGCCGCGTCGACCATCGCATCCAGGGTCGCCAGACCCGACACCTCGGCGGGGAGGGTGTCCCACCACTCGGCCGAGGTGTCGAGGCGGTACTGCGCCACGGCCAGAAGGAGGTGCTTCTTCGACGGAAAGTGGTGCAGCAGACCACTGTCGCTGATTCCCGCGTCGGTGGCGATGCTAGCCATGGTGGTCGCGTGGTACCCCTCCGCCGAGAATCGCCCCGCGGCCGCCTCCACGATTCGCGTGCGCCGCTCGATACCCACCGAGTAGCTGCCACGCGCCCGTTTTCCCATGTCGCCACGATACGACAGCACGATTCTCGGATTGAAAACCGGATACACCCGGTTTTCGTGTACGGTGCTGTGCATCACACTGCGACGTCCGCTGCGCCCCACCTCGCCGCGCGGATCTCCACTTCACGGAAGGCGGAACGCCGATGGCTACCGTTCGCTCCACACACCCGTCCCCCGCACAGCTCGGCCACCCCTCCGCGGTCACCGCGCCGCGCCCCCGCTACGTCGTCCCCGCCCTGGTCGTCGGCGCATTCGGGGTGTACTTCGGCAGTCTGACCCCGACCATCATCACGCTGTCGATCCGCATCTTCGGCGTGGACGCCGAAGGCAAGACACTCGGACTGTCGACGGTGGTACTGATCGGCGCCCTCGTCGCGCTTGCCTCGATACCGCTGTTCGGCTCCCTGTCCGATCGCACGACCAGCCGGCTCGGCAGGCGCACCCCGTGGCTGATCGGCGGCGCTCTCGTCGCGTTGGCCGGCCTCACCGTGATCGCGCTGGCGACGAACGTCGCGGCGATCGCCGCGGGCTGGGCACTCGCGCAGCTGGGCTACTCCGCGGCGCTGGCCGGGTTCGTCGCGCTCATTCCCGACTTCGTCCCCGACCATCTGCGCGCCCGGTTGTCGGGGATGATCGGCTTCGTCACGGCGTTCGCCGTTCTCGCAGGCGTCACCCTCGGGAGCCGCCTCGCCGACCACCCGGTGCCGATGATGATCATCCCCGGCATTACCGCCATCGTGTGCCTGACCGTCGTCGCCGTGGTCATCCGAGGCGCCGACTCGGGTGTGGACCCGGCCACGTTGCAGCCCTACAGCTTTCGCGAGTTCGCGGCAAGCTACTGGATCAACCCGATCCGGCACGCGGACTTCGCGCTCAACTGGATCAGCCGGTTTCTGTTCGGGCTCGCGATGGTCGGGCTCACCACCTACGCGACCTACTTCCTGGTCGACGCGGCCGGACTGAGCATCACGGACGCGGCCGCCGAATACGCCCACGCCACCGCCGTCACCACCCCCATCTCGATCGGGTCGTTCCTGCTCGCCGGATTCCTCTCCGACAAACTGGGCCGGCGCAAGGCCTTCGTCGCGGTCGCATCGTTCCTCACCGGCGGCGCGCTGGTGTATCTGGCCGTGAACCCGCACGTCAGCGGGTTCCTGCTGGCGTTCGTCGCCTTCACGATCGGTCAGGCGTGCTACCTCACGGTCGACATCGCGATCGCCGCCGCGGTCATCCCCGACGTCCGGCAGACGGCCAAGGCGATGAGCGTGTACCAGGTGGCGGCCACACTCCCCTATGCCGTCGTCCCGCTCATCGGCGCCGTGCTCCTTCCACTCACCGGCGACAACTATGCGCTTCTGTTCTGCGTCCTGGCGGCCTGCGCCGCCGTCGCCGGCGCAGCCCTTCTGTTCGTGCGGTCGATCCGATGACGACACCGACACACCTGCGCCTCGAACATCTCCGGCCCGGGGAACCCTGCGGCACCACCCACCCGCGACTGTCCTGGTGGCTGCCCACCGGAAGCACCGGTCAGCTGGCGTACCAAATCCGGGTCACTGGCATTTCCGACCGCACGTCGAACACCGTGTTCACCACCGAGATCATCGAGGGACGCGACCACGTCCTCGTACGGCCCTGGACAGCAACACATCCGGTGCCTACCGCAGGCGAGGCACGCACCTGGCAGGTGCGGTGCTGGACGGATCTCGGACCGAGCGATTGGTCCGAGCCCGCTCCGTGGGTCACCGGCCTTCTGCACGGCGGCGACCTCACGGCCGACTGGATCGAACCGTACGAGCCCGACGTTCCGCCGCTCGGTCACCGTCCCGCATACCGGCTGCGCGCCTCCTGGCGACCGCGGGCGGAGATCACACACGCCTCGTTGTTCGCGACCGCTCACGGCACCTACGAGTTCTTCGTCAACGATGTCCGGGTCGGTGATCACGAGCTGACCCCGGGCTTCACCTCCTACCGAGCGCACCTGCAGGTGCAGCATTTCGACGTCACCGACCTGCTGCGCCAAGGACACAACGACCTGGGAATCCTGCTGAGCGACGGGTGGTTCCGTGGCCGGCACGGGTTCGAGCGCCACGGTGACGGTTTCGGGGATCGGCTTGCCGCGCTCGCGGAACTGCACGTCCGTTATGCCGACGGAACGGCGGAACGCTTCGGCACCGGCGACGGCTGGACCAGCGCACCGAGTGAGATCGACGCCGCCGACCTGATGGACGGCCAGCGGGTGGATCTGCGCCGGGTGCCCGCCGACGAGGTACACCACCCGGCGGTGGTCGCTCGCGGTGGACTCTACGACGATCGTGCCCGGTTGACGACCGGCGTGGCACCCCCGGTGCGCCGGATCGAAACACTGGCGGCGGTGGCCGTCACCGAGCCCCGACCCGGAACGTACGTCGTGGATTTCGGGCAGAACATCAACGGATGGGTGGCTGCGGCCGACCTCGGCCCGGCAGGCACGCACGTGACCCTCACCCACGGTGAGTCCCTCGCTGCCGACGGGAGGGTCGACACGGATCACCTGCGCGCTTTCGAGTTCGCGACCGGCAAGAGTTTGCCTGCCGGTCAGGTCGACCACGTCGTGTCATCGGGGCGCCGCGGCGAGGCATTCGAGCCGCGCCACACCACTCACGGGTTCCGGTACGTCCAGATCGTCGGGCCCGAGACGAAACCGGGGCCCGACTCGATCACCGCCGCCGTCGTGCACACCGACCTGGAACAGGTGGGGCGTTTCGGGTGCGACAACGCTCGTCTCGAGAAACTCCACGCCGCCGCGGTGTGGAGTTTCCGCGGCAACGCCTGCGACGTCCCGACCGATTGTCCCCAGCGCGAGCGGTCGGGCTTCACCGGCGACTGGCAGGTCTACGTCGAAACAGCGGCCTTCACACATGATGTCGCGGGATTCAGCGACAAATGGCTGCGTGATCTCGCCGCCGACCAGTGGCCGGACGGCACGGTACCCAACATCGTGCCCAACCCGGCAGGCAACCAGCCGTCGGGTAACCATTTCGCCGACATCGCCAACGGCTCGGCCGGTTGGGGCGACGCCGCCGTCATCGTCCCGTGGCAGCTGTGGCGCCTGTACGGCGACGTCGAAGTCCTGGAACGCCAATACGATTCCATGACGCGGTGGGTCGAGCTGGCCGCCGGCACGGCGCGCGACCGCCGCCATCCCGACCGCGCGCRTGCGCGTCCCACACCGGACGACCACGAAAAATATCTGTGGGACACAGGTTTTCACTGGGGAGAGTGGCTCGAACCTGACGAGATTCCCGCGCCCGATCCCGCTCGCGATCACAGTGTGGTCGCCACCGCGTACCTCGCACGGTCGGCGGGACTGCTCGCGCAGATCGCCGGCGTGCTGGGTCGCAACCGGGACGAGTGCCGCTATGCCGCGATCGCCGCGGGGGCCGTCCACGCCTGGCAGCGCGAATTCATCGCGCCGGACGGCACTCTGACCCACCCGACCCAGGCGAACTATGTCCGCGCCCTGGAGTTCGACCTCGTTCCGGCCGAGGCCCGCCACCGGTTCGCCGACGAACTCGCACAGTTGCTCGCCAACAACGACGATCACCTCGGCACCGGTTTCCTGGCCACCGGGATGTTGCTGCCCGCGCTCGCACGCAACGGGCACCTCGACACCGCCTACCGGGTACTGCTGTCCACCGGCAATCCGTCCTGGATGGAGATGATCGACCGCGGCGCCACCACTATCTGGGAGCGATGGGACGGAGTCGACGAGAACGGCCGCGCCACCGCCTCACTGAATCACTACGCCAAGGGCGCGGTCATCTCGTTTCTCCACCAGTTCGTCGCCGGCCTGCGCCCGGCCGAGACCACCGGCCCCGACACCGTCGGTTATCGCCGATTCGTCGTCGATCCGCGCCCCGGCGGGGACATCAATGCCGCCCACGCCGAGCACTGCAGCCCGTACGGCAACATCGCGGTGCGCTGGACGATCACCGACGACCTGTTCACCGTGAACCTGACCGTGCCGGCAGGCAGCGAATGCGAACTTCGACTAGGAAATACCACGGAACTCCTCCGGTCCGGGACCTACACCCGCACCTGCCCCGCCGCTCGCGTCATCCGGCGATCTTCGCGTGCATTTCCCACACGATGATCTCGGCGCCGGTGTCGGTGGTCATCTGCTGCCCACCGCCACCGCCGATCCGGACGGCGTCGCCCTCGGCGAGGAGGCCGACACCCTCCAACGAGGCTTCGCCGCGCGCGACGAAGACGTGGAGGAACGGGGAGTCGGGCAGGGTGATGGGCGCCTGGCCGGGCTGCAGTCGTGCGACATGCATTGCGGCGTACTTGTTCTTGATGCGGATCGCCGAGTGGTCGGCGTGGCCCGGCATGCCGGACGCGACGGGAACCAGCCCGCCGGCGAGCAACTCGTGGTCGATTTCGAGTTGCTCGTAGCCGGGGGTGATCCCGGCTTCGTCGGGGACGACCCACATCTGGATGAAGTGGACCGGATCGCGGTGCTCGTCGGCGTCTCCCTGCAGTCGCCACGAGTCGTTCTTCTCCGAGTGCAGGATTCCGGTTCCCGCGCTCATGCGCTGGGCGAGTCCGGGGTAGATGACGCCGGAGTGGCCCATCGAATCCTGGTGCACCAGTGAACCCTGGAGAACCCAGGTGACGATCTCCATGTCCTGGTGCGGGTGGGTGTCGAAACCCTGGCCGGGGACGACGATGTCGTCGTTGTTGACCATGAGCACACCGTGGTGGGTGTTGGCCGGGTCGTAGTGGTTGCTGAACGAGAAGGAATGCTTGGAATCGAGCCAGCCCACGTTCGTCTTGAAGCGGTCGTCGGCGCGGCGGACGTCGAGGCGGGGTGAGGTGATGGCGGCAGTCATGAGTGAATCCTTTCCGGCGTTCTCAGAGCAGGGTTTTCACAGAACGTGTGAGCCGTACATTTCGCCGAGCGGATCGGCGATGAGTTCGAGGCGGGCACCGTCGGGATCGCGGAAGTACAGCGACACCTCGCTGTGTTCGACGAGTTCGACGCCGGCGTCGACCAGTTTCGTGCGCAGGTGATTCCAGCGGCCGGGTTCGACGCTGATCGCGATGTGGTGGAGTCCGCCGAGCACTTCCTGATACGGGCCGACCTCGAGGCCCGGGAAGTCGAAGAAGGCGAGCAGGTTGCCGTTGCCGATGTCGAAGAAGAAGTGCGAAGACCCGGGGTAGTCGCGATTCTCGATCAGTTCGGTCAGCGGGAACTCGAGGAGATCCTGATAGAACCGGACGGTGCGCTCGACATCGCTGCTGATCAGCGCGGTGTGGTGGAGTCCGCGGGCCGAGGATGCGGGCCGCGACGAGACGGGCTTCAGATGCTCGGCGCGGATCCTGTCGCGTTGCGCGGCGAACCGCTGGGAGCGCTCCTGCTCGTCTGTGGTGCTCATTGCCCGAACCTCTCTCCGCGAAACGCCGATGATTGCGCTTTCAACTATCACCACCGTACACCAAGTAGTTGCGCTGTCAACTACTTGGGATATGCTGGTCCCGTGGAATCGACCAGATGGCTCAGCGCCGAAGAACAGAACACGTGGCGCGCCTACCTGGACGCCACCCGACTACTCCTGCAGGCGCTCGATCGGCAGCTCACCCGCGACTCCGGAATCTCGTTCACGGACTTCGAACTTCTCGTCGTGCTGTCGGAGGCGCCGCAGCGGCAACTGCGGATGCGGGAACTCGCCGACGCGGTCACCACGACGCGCAGTGGCGTGACCCGGGCGATCAGCCGGCTGGTCGAGGCAGGCTGGGTGCGGCGGCTGGAGTGCAAGGACGACAAGCGGGGAATGCTGGCCGAGCTGACCGACGCCGGCGCCGAGAAGCTCGCCGCCGCCAGCCCCGGACACGTGGCGGAGGTGCGCCGCGACATGTTCGACCTGCTCTGCCCCCGGGACGTCGCCATCCTCGGGCACGACTTCGGCGAAATGCGCGCCCACCTGCAGGAGAACCCCTGAGCCACCCACCGAAAGGCCGGTCATGAGCAGCACGTCAACGGAGAACGACTACGTCCACATCGACAAACGGAGTCCGGCCGTCTATCAGGCGCAGATCGGCGTCGCCAAGGCCATCCGTCACGCGACCACCGAGGCCGGGATGGACCGGCGGTTCGTCGAGTTGATCAACGTCCGCGTCTCCCAGATCAACCGCTGCGCGTACTGCCTGGACGTGCACGTCGCCGCGGCGATCGCGGCGGGCGAATCCCAGCAGCGTCTCGCAGTTCTGCCTGCCTGGCGGGAGACGACACTGTTCTCCGAACGCGAGGTCGCGGCCCTCACCCTGGCCGAGTCGATCACCACGCTCCCGGACGCGCACCGCCAGGACGCCGACTACGCCTTCGCGCGGCGGTTCCTGTCCGAGCAGGAGATCTCCACGGTGAGCTGGATCGCCGTCACGATGAACGCGTTCAACCGGATCTCCATCGTCAGCCGCCATCAGGTCCGGCCGAAGCAGTAACCGCAGCTCACCCACCCTCCGCAGATTTTAGTTGACATCGCAACGACTTCCCCCTACCTTAGTAGTTGCAGATTCAATTACCTCGATTCGAGTGCCGTTCACCGTCAAGGAGTTTTCATGACCACCGCCACCGCCACCCTCCCCAACCTCACCGCCGGAACCTGGACCATCGACACCGTCCACTCCACCGTCGGCTTCTCCGTCCGCCACCTCATGGTCAGCAAGGTCCGCGGCACGTTCAACGACTTCGCAGGCGCGATCACCGTCGCCGAGGACGGCACCACTGCCGTCACCGCCGAAATCCAGGTCGCGTCCATCGACACCAAGAACACCGACCGCGACGCCCACATCAAGTCCGCCGACTTCTTCGACGCCGAGCAGTACCCCACCGCCACCTTCACCTCCACCGCCGTCCGCGCCAAGGGCGACGACTACGTGGTCGAGGGCGACTTCACCCTCCACGGCGTCACCCGGCAGGTCGAGCTCGCCCTCGAGTTCAACGGCGTCAACCCCGGCATGGGCAACGGGCCGGTCGCCGGCTTCGAAGCCACCACCGTCCTCAACCGCAAGGACTTCGGCATCACCATCGACATGCCCCTCGAAGGCGGCGGCGCCGTCGTCGGCGACAAGATCACCATCACCCTCGAGATCGAGGCCGGCCTTCAGGCCTGACCCACCCGCACCACCGGAACCACCCGCGCCCCGTCGTCCACCCGGACGACGGGGCGCGTCGTTGTGAACACGACGCAACACTTTCGATCGACGTGATCCAGGTCATTGTGATCTTGGGCAGGCTCGAGTGACCCTGACCCCTTCGATGTCGGAGCCCGTTCGATGTCGGCGACTGCGAAACGAAGGTGACCACATGGGTAGCGACTCCGAACTCTCGTTCGCTCTCGACCTCACGCTGGACGAAGCGCGTCGGCGCACCGCTGTCCTCGAAGCGATCGGCGAGGACTGGGATCCCGTCGCCGTGCTGGCGGAGGAAGAGCGGGCCTACGACATGCTGTATTCCGGGCTCGACCCCGAGCAGCAGCGCATCTACGACGAACTGGTGCAGGCAGGTGTGCTCCCGGATCGGACGGTGGGCCGTGTTGCCGATTGATCCCACCGCGGACTTCTCCCGTCGTGCCTGGTTGCCCTGCCCGGGCTGCGACCACGGCTCGTCCTGCGGCGACTGCGGGTCCGGCCGCAACTGCCACCGGCACTGGCAGTACCTGCTGAGCAATCAGGGAACCACCGTGCACCTGCAGTGCCCCGACTGCACGCACGTGTGGAGCATCGACACCCGCCACGGGCGGCCGGGGCGTCGCCGGAAGGCCGCGTAGGCGGGGTCCGACCGCTGGTTCAGCCGCGGCTCCGCGGCCGGTCGGCGAGTAGCTGGGTGAGCCGGTGTGCCTCGCGGAGGAGGAATTCTCCCAGTTCGCGACGTCGTTCCTCACGGAACCGGCTCTCCACCCCGGTGATGCTCAGCGCCCAGGCCGGTGATCCCTGGGTGTCGAAGACGGCGGCGCCCATCCCCCAACTGCCCTCGACGAGCAGTCCGGGGTTGACGGTGTAGCCGTTGAGGCGGGTCTCCGCGATGCGCTCGGCGATCTTCTCCCGGCTGTGCTGCGGCCCCCATTCGCCGGTGACGTCCGCGCGCGTCAGGTACTCGTCGATCTCGCGGTCCGGCAGGTGCGACAGGATGACCATCCCCGCCGTCGCCACCCCGAGCGGAAATCGGATTCCGATGTGCAGCACGTGCGAGCGCAGCGGGAAGCTGCCCTCCTCGCTCGCAATGCAGACCGTTTCGTCGCCGCGGCGAGCGGACAGGAACACGCTTTCGCCGGTCTCGCGGGCGAGATCGCGGAGGATGTCGCGGGACCGGTCCGTGATGTCGTACCTGCTGGCGGCGAGCGAGCCGAGCAGGTACAGCTCGGGTCCGAGCGACCATTTGCCCGACTTCAGGTCGCGGTCGACCAGCCCCTCCTCGGCCAGCGAGACGAGGAGGCGATGCACGGTGGGGCGGGCGAGGCCCGTCTCCCGCGCCAGGGCGGACGTCGAGGATCCCGACGATTCGAGCGCCGCGACGGCCCGCAGGATCGATCCCACCCGGTGAATGACCTGTGGTCGCTGCGCCTCGTTCATGACCGGAGTATACGTCCACTCAGTGAACGCTCTTGTTCACGACGTCCAGACCGCGAGCAACATGTCCAATCTCCTTGAAATGCATGAAGCGACCCCTTTTAGTGGAGCAAAGCCCGTCGCAGAGGTCGTCCACTGGATGGACGAAATGTCGCGGGAAGGCGGTATCGCCGGGTTCGGCGGCCAGAAGAAAGGATGCACATGGGATCGAGAGTGTTCGACACCCCGGAAGAAGCTGTCGCGGACGTGTCCGACGGCGCGACGATCGCCGTCGGCGGATTCGGCCTGTGCGGAATCCCCGACTCGCTGATCCGCGCGCTCGCCGAGTCGGGTGTCGGGAACCTCGAGGTCTTCTCCAACAACTGCGGTGTGGACGACCACGGGCTCGGGATCCTGCTGGGCGCCCGCCAGATTCGCCGTGTCACCGCGTCCTACGTCGGCGAGAACAAGGAATTCGCCCGCCAGTACCTCTCCGGCGAGCTCGAGGTGGAACTCACCCCGCAGGGCACGCTGGCCGAACGCCTCCGGGCCGGCGGTGCGGGCATCCCCGCGTTCTTCACCCCCGCCGGTGTCGGCAGCCCGGTCGCCGACGGCGGCCTGCCGTGGCGCTACGCCGCCGACGGTTCCGTCGCGCTCGCGTCGCCCGCCAAGGAAACCCGGCAGTTCGGCGACAAGCGTTACGTCCTCGAACTCGGCATCACCGCCGACTTCGCCCTGGTCCACGCGCTGCGCGGCGACACCGCCGGCAACCTGGTCTTCGACAAGACGGCCCTGAACTTCAACCCCCTCGCGGCCATGGCCGGGAAGGTGACCATCGCGCAGGTCGAGGAACTCGTCCCCGCAGGCACCATCGATCCCGCCCAGGTGCACCTGCCCGGAGTCTTCGTTCAGCGCATCGTCGAGACCGGGCCCCAGAACAAGCGGATCGAGAAGCGGACAGTCAGCAGCACGGAAGGAGCCACTCGATGACCGGCACCAACGGATGGACACGTGACCAGATGGCCGCCCGCGCGGCCGCGGAGATGGTCGACGGCGAATACGTCAACCTCGGCATCGGACTGCCGACGCTCATCCCCGGATACCTCGGCACCGACGTCACCGTCACGTTGCATTCGGAGAACGGGATCCTCGGCACCGGCCCCTACCCCACCGACGAGAACGTCGACCCCGACCTGATCAACGCGGGCAAGGAGACGGTCACCGTCAACGCCGGAGCCGCGTTCTTCGATTCGGCGCTGTCGTTCGGCATGATCCGCGGCGGCCACATCGACACCGCCGTCCTCGGCGGCATGCAGGTTTCCCGCACCGGCGACCTCGCCAACTGGATGGTCCCCGGCAAGATGGTCAAGGGCATGGGCGGCGCGATGGACCTCGTGCACGGGGCGAGCCGCGTCATCGTCCTCATGGAACACACCGATCGGGACGGCAACCCCAAGATCATCGACACCTGCACCCTGCCGCTGACCGGCCAGGGCGTCGTCAACCGCATCATCACCAACCTCGCCGTCATCGACGTGGTCGGCGACGGCACCCTCGCCCTGCGTGAGGTCGCCCCCGGTGTCACCGTCGACGACGTCGTCGCCGCCACCGGAACCCCCCTCGAGATCCGCGAATCCGCGCTCGTCTGACCGACATTCGACACGACACCAAGGACACTCCCATGACTTCACGCACCAGGTCCGTCATCGTCGCCGGGGCCCGGACCCCCGTCGGCCGGCTGACGGGTTCGCTCGCCACCCTCTCCGGATCCGATCTCGGCGGCATCGCCATCAAGGGCGCCCTCGACAAGGCCGGCGTGGCACCGGAACTGGTGGAGTACGTGATCATGGGGCAGGTCCTCACTGCCGGCGCCGGTCAGATCCCGGCCCGGCAGGCCGCGGTCGCCGCGGGCATCCCGATGTCGGTGCCCGCCGTGACCGTCAACAAGGTGTGCCTGTCGGGTCTCGACGCCATCGCGCTCGCCGACCAGCTGATCCGCGCCGGCGAGTTCGACGTCGTCGTCGCCGGTGGGCAGGAGTCGATGTCCCAGGCGCCGCACCTGCTCCCGGGCTCACGGGGCGGGTTCAAGTACGGCGACACCACCCTCGTCGACCACCTCGCCTACGACGGCCTGTACGACATTTTCACCGACCAGGCGATGGGCGCACTCACCGAGACCCGGAACGCGACCACCGACAAGATCGGTCGCGAGGAGCAGGACGCCTTCGCCGCCGCCTCGCATCAGCGTGCCGCGGCCGCGTGGAAGAACGGCCTCTTCGACGACGAGGTCGTTCCCGTCACCATCCCGCAGCGCAGGGGTGAGCCGCTCGTCGTCACCGAGGACGAGGGCATCCGCGCCGACACCACCGCCGAGTCGCTGTCGAAGCTGCGTCCCGCGTTCAGCAAGGACGGCACCGTCACCGCCGGGTCCGCGTCGCAGATCTCCGACGGCGCCGCGGCCGTCGTGGTGATGAGCAAGGCCAAGGCCGAGGAACTGGGACTGGAATGGATCGCCGAGATCGGCGCCCACGGCGTCGTCGCCGGTCCGGATTCGACGCTCCAGCAGCAGCCCGCCAACGCCATCGACAAGGCCTGCGCCCGAGAGGGACTCGACGCGTCCGCCCTCGATCTCGTCGAGATCAACGAGGCGTTCGCCGCCGTCGGCATCGAGTCGACCCGGCAACTCGGAATCGACCCGTCGAAGGTCAATGTCAACGGCGGCGCCATCGCCATCGGGCATCCGCTCGGCATGTCGGGTGCGCGGGTCGTGCTGCACCTCGCGCTCGAACTGAAGCGACGCGGCGGTGGAACCGGCGCTGCCGCGCTGTGCGGCGGCGGCGGACAGGGCGACGCCCTGATCCTCCACGTGCCGGGAGAATGACCCCTACTCTCGCCCAGTAGGTTTCGTATCAGCCGGTTATGACCGGCCCGTGGCGAGCGCGGCGACGGCCGGCGCGAACATGGTCGACTTGATCGCACCGAGCGTGCCGGCGTCCTTCCCCGCGAGCGGGGAGATCAGGTCGACAGCGGCACCCAGGACCGCGCCTTCGGGCGCGGTCCCGTCGACCAGCCCGCTGGTGTGCGCCTCGGTGCCGCCGTACCGGTGGCCGGTGGTCATTGCGGTGATCGCGGTCTGCGGCGTCAGCTTGGCCTGGATCAGCGCCGCCATGCCCGGGGTGAACGGGATGTGGATGTCGACCTCGGGGAAGCAGTAGAACCCGCGGTCCGACCGCATCACCCGGTAGTCGTGGGCGATTCCCAGCATGGCGCCCGCGCCGAACGCGTGCCCGTTGACCGCGGCCACCGTCGGCAGCGGGAGCGTCAGAATGCGGCTGAACAGGGCCTGCACGCGCCCGACGTACCAGTCCGCGCGGTCGCCGTTGGCCAGCAGCCACTCCAGGTCGAGGCCGTTGGAATAGAACTTTCCGGTGGCCGTGGTGACCAGGGCCTGCGCGCCGTGCTCGTGCGCGTCGTCGAGGAGACCGTCGACGGTGTCGAGCCACTCGGGGGAGAAACGGTTCTCGTCGTCGCCGAGGTCGAGGACGGCGATCTTGTCCCGGTAGGTCAGGGTGGCGGTCATCAGGAACCTTTCGTGGTGCTGTCGTGACGTTTCCCCGGGGGCGGGGGGTCGAGGGTGAGGACGGCGCGGACCGCCACCTCCAGGCGCCGGCGCACGGCGTCGTCCGGTTTCCGCCGGGCACGGAGCAGCAGTCCGGTGGGGAGTCCGACGACGCACGCTTCGATCACCTCGACCGCGCGACCGTCCCTGCGCCCCCACA
Source organism: Rhodococcus sp. P4_B6 (assembly GCF_056402215.1). NCBI lineage: Bacteria > Bacillati > Actinomycetota > Actinomycetes > Mycobacteriales > Nocardiaceae > Rhodococcus > Rhodococcus sp. P4_B6. The sequence goes on from NZ_JBFUHV010000044.1 coordinate 51,031, forward strand.
ACGCCAGCGCCAACCGAACGAACAGGTCGACGAGGACGGAGTCGAGGCGCGCCAACTCGTCCGCGACGTCCTCGGGGACGTCGGATCCGAGCAGTTCGTCGCGGCGCACGGTGAGCAGGAGCCGCGACGACTGCTGGAACTTCTCGGCGAAGACGGCCGGGGTGTCGGCGGCCGCGACGACGGCGTCCACGGGACCCCGCTCCAGCGCGTGCTCGACCGATTCCTGTTGCAGGTCGAGGAATCGGTGCGCCGCCCGCAGCCATGCGCGTCCGACGAGCCCTCCGCGGGAGCCGAATGCGTGATAGATGGCGCCGTTGGACATCTCCGTGGCGGCGGCGACCGCCCGCAGCGTCACCGCGCTCGGCCCGCCCTCGACGGCCAGCCGTTCGGCGGTGTCGAGCGCGGCGTCGAGGTCGTGGACGCGTGGCCTGGGCATACGGCGAACGATAACAGATCATGCGTTCTATTACCTGTCGGTAGGTACTGGCCTACCGCGCGATGGGAGCCGTTCGATGATCGGCTAGCCGTTGTGCCCCGAGTCACAATGGGTTAGCTTTGTCCGGACATAAACACATTACGTGTTCTGCACATGGAATACGTCGAGGAGATGTTCATGGCCAGCGATCTCACCCGAACTACCGCCCAGCACCTGCCCGCCGACGCGCCTGGACGGCACTCGCACAGGCTCGGCGTCATCGCCGTCGTCGCCACCTTCGGCGGCCTGCTCTTCGGATACGACACCGGAGTCATCAACGGCGCACTCGAACCGCTCAAGGAAGACCTCCAGCTCACCTCGTTCACCGAGGGCCTGGTGGTGAGCATCCTGATCTTCGGCGCCGCGATCGGCGCCCTCATCGGCGGCCGGATGTCCGACCGGTACGGACGCCGGCACAACATCCTGGTACTCGCGATCATCTTCATGATCGGCACGCTCGGCTGCGTGCTGTCCCCCACGTGGGAGATACTCGCACTGTTCCGCTTCATCCTCGGCCTCGCCGTCGGCGGCGCATCCGCGACCGTGCCCGTCTACCTCGCCGAGATCTCCCCCGCCGAACGGCGCGGCAGCGTGGTCTCCCGCAACGAAGTCATGATCGTGTGCGGGCAGTTCGCCGCATTCGTGATCAACGCCGTCATCTTCAACATCTGGGGTGAGCACGAGAGCGTCTGGCGCTTCATGCTCCTGATCGCCGTCGCTCCGGCCATCGTCCTGTTCGCCGGAATGCTGAGGATGCCGGAGAGCCCGCGCTGGCTGATGTCGCAGGATCGGCACGACGAAGCGCTCGCCGTGCTCCTCCAGGTCCGGTCCCCGGAGCGGGCGCGTGCCGAACTGGAGGAGGTCCAGGCGCTCGCGGAGGAAGAGAAGCTCGCGCAGACCGGCGGTCCCGCGGACCTGTCGGTGAAGTGGATCCGCCGCCTCATCTTCATCGGCGTCGGCCTCGGCGTGTTCCAGCAGGCCACCGGCATCAACTCGGTGATGTACTACGGCACCCAGCTGCTCGGCGACGCCGGATTCTCCTCCAACGCAGCCATTGTCGCGAACACCCTCAACGGACTGTTCAGCGTGCTCGGCGTCCTCACCGGCATCGCCCTGATCAACCGGATCGACCGTCGCAAGATGCTCATCGGCGGGTTCGTGCTCACCACCACGTTCCACCTCCTCGTCGGCCTGTCGGCCTTCCTGCTGCCCGACGGCACCGCGAAGGCCTACTTCATCCTCGTGTTCGTGGTTCTGTTCGTCTTCTCGATGCAGGGCACGATCGGTCCCCTGGTGTGGCTGATGTTGTCGGAGATCTTCCCGCTGAAGATCCGCAGCTTCGCCATCGGCATCTGCATCTTCATGCTGTGGATCGCGAACGCGATTGTCGCGCTCGTCTTCCCGCCCCTCGTGGCAGCACTGGGAATCGCGGCCACCTTCTTCATCTTCGCGGGCCTCGGCGTGCTGGCTCTCGTGTTCATCACCACCCAGGTCCCGGAAACCCGCGGCCGCTCCCTCGAGGAACTCGAAGAACAGTTCCGGCGCGAGTATTCGTGACCGTCTCCGCACCGAGTCCCGTGAAAGGTTGACCTCATGACAGTGCTCGTAGCAGTGACCGATACCTCCGAAGGATCGCACGCCCTCCTCGCCGGCAAGAAGGAAGCCGCGATGCTGGACACCGATCTGCTGGTGGTGAACCTCTCCCTCACCGAACCCGAAGAGGTGCACACCCTCGCGGACGGCGGGGTGACCGTCCTCGACCGGATCGGCCGCGGCGACCGCGATCCCGCAACCGCGGTGCTGGATCTGATCGACGACCGGCCCGACATCGAACGCCTCGTGATCGGGGTCAAGCGCCGCAGCGCGGTCGGCAAGGCCCTGCTCGGCAGCGTGAGCCAGCGCCTCATCCTGCAATCACCGATCCCGGTTCTCGCGGTCAAAAGCCCTCAGTAGAAGCTGGTTTCACGTTCCAGCGCGGCGCCCGGCAGCAGGGAGGTCACCCCTTCCCGCCGCCGGGCGCCGCTGTCGAACGGCGAACACTGAGCGTCGGCGTGTGCAGGTGGATGCGCCGCGACTGCGTCGGTCGCTCCAGCCGCTGCAGCAGGAATTTCGCGGCCTGCGCACCGACCGCGAAATTGCCGTTGTTGACCGACGTCAGCGACAGGTGCCGGATCCGTGCGAGATACGTGTCGTCGTACCCGACGAGCGAGAGGTCGTCGGGGACTCTCAGGCCGCGGTCGTCGGCCGCCGACAGCGCCCCGACGCACGTGACGTCGTTGAACGCGAGGATCGCCGTCGGCCGGGGTTCGGCATCGAGTACACGACCGGCCGCGACGTATCCGCTCTCCTCGGTCATGCCCGCGAACTGCACGGACGCGAGGTCGCCGCACCCGGCCTCGGTCATCGCCTCGGTGAATCCGTCGCGGCGCAGAGTGCCCACCACTCCGGGACCCTGCAGGTACGCGATCCGCCGATGGCCGAGGTCCAGTAGATGCCGGGTGGCCAGCCGGGCACCGGCGATGTCGTCGTCCGCCGCGATGTCGACGTTCGGCAGACTCGGTTCGTGGGTTCCGGCGAGGACGACGGGGACGAGGGCCGCGGCCCGTTCGATCGCGGGGCCGGCGTCGGTGGTGCCCACCACCACCAACCCGTCGATCCGCTGCGACAGCAGGGTCTCGACGGTGTCCCGCCCGACGCGCTGATCCAGATGACTGTCGGCCAGCACCGGCGCGACTCCGACGGCGTCGAGTGTCGTCGTCATGCCCTCGAGCAGTTCGACGAACCAGGGGTTGCGCAGGTCGTTCAACATCACCCCGACTGTGCCGCTGCGCGATTCGGACAGTCCGCGGGCGATGGTGTTCGTCCGGTAGTCGAGTTCCTTCATGGCCTGCGTGACCATCTCGCGGCGGGCGGGGCTGACGTTCGCCTCGCCGCGGAGCACCCGGGACACCAGCGATTTCGACACCCCCGCCCGCGCGGCCACGTCGCGGATCGTCGGTGGGCGAAACGACGACGCTCCCGGCGCCACGTCCGCCGCCTCACCCTCGGCCGTGCCGCGATCTGATTCGTTCACGAGGGACAGCATATGGAGCCGGGGCCGTGTTACGCTCATCACAACTGGGACCGGTCCACGTTTGTCCCTTTCCGGAAGGAGCCGAGTTGAGCAAGCACGGAAGTTTGCGACTGTCCGCGGGCATGGTCGGCGGCGGACAGGGCGCCGACATCGGCAAGACCCACCGCTACGCGATGCGCCTGGACGACCGATACGACCTGCAAGCGGGAGTCTTCGGACGAGACAGCGCGTCGTCGGCGCAGATCGCGGAGAGCCTCGGCGTGACGGCCGAGCGCACCTACCGCGACCACCGGGAGATGGCCGAACGGGAATCCACCCGCGAGGACGGCGTCGACGTGGTGGCCGTGACCACCCCGAACGACAGCCACTTCGACATCGCGCGCACATTTCTGGAGGCCGGCATCTCGGTGGTGTGCGAGAAGCCCCTCACCCGCGACTCGGAGTCGGCAGCGGAACTCGTCGCGATTGCCGAGTCGTYCGGCGCCATTCTGGCTGTTCCGCACTGCTATTCGGCCTACGCCATGGTCCGGCACGCGGCCCGGATGGTGCGCGACGGCGACCTCGGACGCATCCGGTTCGTGGCGGTGGAACACGCGTCCGGCTGGGCGGCGGCGGCCCTCGAACTCGGCGAGCACCGGCAGGCGCGGTGGCGTACCGACCCCGACATCGCGGGATTCCCCAGCGTCGTCGGCGATCTCGGTACCCACGCCTTCCAGCTGTTGCGCTTCGTCACCGGTCTCGAGGCGACCCGGGTATCGGCCGAACTGGACACCCTCGTCCCCGGGCGGCGGGTGTTCGACAACGCCACCGTGCGCCTCACCCTCTCCAATGGGGCACCCGCGACGCTCTGGGCGAGCATGGCCGCCACCGGCAACGAGCATGGCCTGCGCATCCGGGTCTTCGGCGACACCGCGAGCATCGAATGGCGGCACGAGGATCCGCACCACCTGACGGTCCGCGACCTCGACGGCGCCACCACGATCCTCGCGCAGGGAATGCGCACGCTGTCCGAGGACGCCGCCCGGCTCACCCGTCCCGGTCTGGGACACCCCGAGGGCTTCCTCGAGGCGTTCGCGAACTTCTACCGCGACCTCGCGGACGAACTCCGCGCCCGCCGCGACGGCGAGCCCACCACCCTCCGCGATCTGTCCTTCCCCACCGGACGCGACGGGCTGATCGGCGTCCAGTTCGTCGAGGCGACGGCCGCCTCCGACGCCGCCGACTCGGCCTGGGTCGTTCCCGCTTTCGCACACGAAAAGGTCGGTATCTGACATGCAGCGTTTCGCCCTCATCGGAGCCGGGTTCATCGGCGGCGTTCACGGCGCCAACCTCGCGGCGCACCCCGACGTCGACCTGGCACTCGTCTTCGACATCGACCTCGCGCGCGCGACGGACCTCGCCAAGCGGCACGGCAGCCGCGCGACCACCGATCTCGCGGAAGTCTTCGATTCCACGGCGATCGACGCCGTCTTCATCGCGTCGTCCACCGACACCCACGCCGAGCATCTCCGCACCGCGGCGACGGCGGGAATCCCGGCCCTGTGCGAGAAGCCCATCGACCTCGACCTCTCGCGCGCCGTCGACGTCGTGCGTTTCGCCGACTCCCGGTCGCTGCGGGCGATGGTCGATTTCAACCGCCGCTTCGATCGCGACTACGCCGAGCTGCAGCGGGTGGTCGCGTCCGGCGAGATCGGCTCGGTCGAGCTGATCCAGATGACCAGCCGTGGCCCGGCGATGCCGCCGCTCGAGTACATCGCCGTCTCGGGCGGGCAGATGCGCGACCAGACCGTCCACTTCTTCGACCTGGCGCGGTGGATATCCGGGCTCGACCCCGAGTCGGTGTTCGCGACCGGTTCCACGCTCGCCGAACCCCGCCTCGCCGAGTACGGCGACGTCGACACGTCGGCAGTCACGCTGCGCCTGCCCGGCGGCGCACTCGTCCAGATCGACTGCACCCGGCGGATCGGCTACGGCTACGACGAACGCATCGAGGTGCTCGGTTCCACGGGCATGGTCGAGGCGCGACGTCAGCGCGCCGGGTCCGTTTCCCGGTACAGCGCGGGCCGCGTGGTCGACGACGGGATGCACACGGGATGGTTCGAGAGGATCCGGGCCAGCTACCGCATCGCACTCGACCACTTCGTCGACGCGCTGGAGAACGGCGCCGCCATCGGACCCACCCTGTCGGAGGCATTGAAGGCGCAGGCGATCGCCGAGGCCGCGACCCGCTCGCTCACCAGCGGTCGCATGGAGCCCATCGAGTACCCGGCCTGAAGGGTCACACCGGGTCGCCGCGGACGACGACGTCGGCCCGGGCGCAGCCGGGTGCGATCAACGCGGCGTTGCGTTCGTCGCTGCGCCGCACCCACTCTCGCGCCTCGTCGGGTGACTTGCCGAACCGGACGTGCCGCTCGACGAGGCGCGCGACGCGCTCGTCCCCGTCCGGGGCGAGGAACCACGCTTCGTCGAGCAGGGCACGCACCGCCGACCACGGTCCCTCGTCGAGGAGGAGGTAGTTGCCCTCGGTGATCACCAGCGGAACGTCCGGCGGGACGGCGATCGACCCGGCGTACGACTCCTCGACCTCGCGGTGGAACTGCGGGGCGTACACCGTCTCGCCGTTCGGTTCCCGGATCCGGTGCAGCAGTGCCACGTACCCGGCGGCGTCGAAGGTGTCCGGTGCGCCCTTGCGTCCGGCCCGGCCGAGGCGGGCCAGTTCCGCACCCGCCAGGTGGAATCCGTCCATCGGCACGACCACCGCGGACGATCCCAGCGCCGTCAGCACCGCCGCGGCCACCGTGCTCTTTCCCGAGCCCGGCGGTCCCGCGATGCCGAGAACGCGGCGCGTGCCCGGTTCGGCCAGCGCCCGGGCACGCGCGACGAGTTCTTCGAGTCGACCGTCGTCCATAGGCAGACCGTAGTCCCCGCTCAGCCCACAACTCGTGGTGCACGTGTGGGTGCGTCCTCCGTCGCGGCGGAACGCCAGGTCGTCCCGAGCACCGCGGTGATCAGCCGGTCCTGGACCGCCACGAGGATCAGCGTCATGAGGCAGCCGTAACCGAAGACGACGAGCAGCCAGAGCAGGTTCAATTCCGGCGCGCCGTCGACGAGCATCGGGGTCACCATCGTCACGAGCAACGACTCGATCAGCCCCAGCAGCACCGCGGGGACGACTCCGAAGGGTGTGCGCCCCAGCAGGATCGGGTGCACCGACAGAATCAGGAAGATGACGAGGGCCACGCCGACCCCCATCATCAGTTCGAACGGCACCCCGGGCAGGGCGTCCTTGACGAGCAGGAACAACCCGGCCCAGCCGACGCCGCACGCGAAACTCAGAAACATCCCCAGCAGGGCCTTCGGCGGCGCCTGGAGCGTGAAGAAAAGCTTGACTTCCTCTCGGCCGTGAACGACCGAGATTCCCCTCGAGACTCGCGTCCCGAGGTTCCTGTTTCACCGACAGTCGCCACCCCGCACGTTATGTGCGAGGTGGTCTCACACCGTCTCCGCAGGCTGCCACCGTCAGTCCGACGGCCAAAATGTTCCTTGCCGCGTTCACGTCGCGGTCGTGGACGACGCCGCACCGGCACGTCCACTCCCGCACGTCCAGCGGCATCGCCAAGGCGACCGCCCCGCACACCGAGCAGGTCTTCGACGACGGACAGAACCGATCGATCACCACCACCCGCCGCCCGTACCAGTCGGCCTTGTACTCGAGCATCGACCGGAACTCGGACCACCCCGCATCCGAGATCACCCGAGACAACGACCGATTCTTCACCATATTCCGCACACTCAGATCCTCGACGGCGATCACTTGATTTTCGCGCACCAGCCGAGTGGAAAGTGTGTGCAGATAATCGCGGCGCCGATCAGCGATCCGACCATGAATCTTCGCGACCTTCAGTCGGGCCTTGGCCCGGTTCCGGGACCCCTTCTGCTTCTTGGCCAGTGCCCGCTGCGCCTTCACCAGCCGCTCGCGGTCCGTGCGCTCATGGCGCGGATTGGTGATCTTCTCCCCCGTCGACAGCGTGTACAGGCTCGTGATCCCGGCATCGAGCCCCACCACCCGATCGACCGGCTCGAGCTCGCTGATCGTGTCCTCGACGAGGATCGAGATGTGGTACTGACCGCGGGCATTGCGCGACACCGTCACCTGCGACGGCACCGCCCCCTCCGGCAGCGGCCTCGACCACCGAATATCCAGGGGTTCGGACTGCTTGGCCAACCGGACCTGCCCACCCCGGTAGGTGAAGCAGTTCGAGAAGTAGGTCGCCGACTCCTTCGACTGCCCCTTCTTCTTGAACTTCGGGTAGC